>JAZNVA010000140.1:0-7732 GCA_045592565.1 Eubacteriales bacterium
ATCGAAAAGCTTCCTTTGGTTGATGAAAATAACGTTCTGACGGGATTGATCACCATCAAGGACATTGAGAAGGCAACCAAGTATCCCAATTCCGCCAAGGATGCTCGCGGCAGATTGATCTGCGGCGCGGCGATCGGTGTAACCAAGGATGCGTTGGATCGCGCGGGCGCATTGTTGGCGGCAGGCGCGGACTATCTGGTTCTGGATTCTGCGCACGGTCATTCGCAGGGTATTATGAACAAGGTCTACGAAGTGAAGAATGCATTTCCCGAGTGTCAGCTGATCGCAGGAAATATCGCAACAGGCGCGGCCGCAGAGGATCTGATCCGTGCAGGCGCAGATGCGATCAAGGTTGGTATCGGCCCCGGATCCATCTGTACCACTCGTGTGGTTGCGGGTATCGGTGTTCCTCAGGTTACCGCGATTTGCGATGCCGCAGAGGTTGCTGACAAGTATGGTATTCCCGTGATCGCAGATGGTGGCTTGAAGTATAGTGGAGATATTGTAAAAGCAATTGCCGCGGGTGCTTGTACTGTAATGATCGGCTCTATGTTTGCAGGGTGCGAGGAAAGCCCCGGAAGCGAGGAGCTGTATCAGGGAAGACGCTTCAAGGTATACAGAGGCATGGGCTCTATTGCCGCAATGGAGAGCGGATCCAAGGACCGGTACTTCCAGGAGAACAACAAGAAGCTGGTTCCCGAGGGTGTCGAGGGACGCGTACCCTTCAAGGGTGCGCTGGCAGACACGGTTTACCAGCTCATGGGTGGTCTCCGTTCCGGTATGGGTTACTGCGGAGCGCCTAATATCGAGACACTGAGAACCAATGCGCAGTTCGTTCGCATTACGGGCGCAGGTCTTCGTGAATCTCATCCTCACGACATCAATATCACAAAGGAAGCACCCAACTATTCTTCTATGGGTTAATTCCAACAATCAAACACCTGCGGATCTCTCCGCAGGTGTTTTTTAAAAAGGAGAAAAAGTATGAAAAAGCTTGGCTTTGGTCTGATGCGCTTGCCGCTGACCGATCCCGATGATAAAAAGTCCATCGATATGGAGCATCTTTGCCGCATGGTAGATTCCTTCTTAGCGCAGGGCTTTACTTATTTTGATACGGCTTATATGTATCACGATGCTCAAAGTGAGCGCGTCATTCGTGAGGCGCTGGTAAAGCGTTATCCCAGAGATCGGTATTTGCTTGCCACAAAGTTGCCCACTATGTATCTCAAGGAAAAAGAGGACATGGAGCGCATTTTTAACGAACAGCTGGAAAAGTGTGGTGTAGAGTATTTTGACTATTATTTGGTTCATAACCTGAACACCAACCATTATGAAACGGAAAAGCGCCTTGGAGCGTTTGATTTTGTTGTGCAAAAGAAGAAAGAGGGAAAGGTAAAAAAGATCGGCTTTTCCTTCCATGATTCCGCGGCAGTGCTGGATACGATCCTGACCGAGCATCCTGAGGTGGAGTTCGTGCAGCTCCAGATCAATTATTTGGACTGGGAGAGCGAGAAGGTGCAATCCCGCCTTTGCTATGAGGTAGCAAGGAAGCACCAAAAACCCATTATCGTGATGGAGCCCGTTAAGGGCGGCGCGCTTGCCCGTGTTCCCGAAACGGTGAAGACACTGTTCCAAAATTACGATCCCGATGCATCTGTGGCTTCCTGGGCGGTTCGCTTCGCGGCGGGACTTGACGGTGTGTTCATGGTGCTGAGCGGGATGTCGGATATGGATCAGCTTCTTGACAATACCTCTTACATGAAGGAGTTTCTTTCTCTTTCCGATAAAGAGCTGACAAAGGTCATGACGGCGGCGGAGATGATCAACGGTTCCATTACCATTCCGTGTACCGCGTGTCAGTATTGCTCTGTGGACTGTCCGATGAATATTGCCATTCCCGAATATTTCGAGTTGTATAACGAGGCGAAGAGAACCGACGGAACTGCGGCGAAGGATGCTTACAGCGCATTGAACGCCACAAGAGGAAAAGCGTCGGATTGTATCGGTTGCGGACAGTGTGAGGAAAAATGCCCCCAGAAAATTGAGATCGTAGAGCGGCTGAAGCAGATCAAGGAGCGATTTGAGCGCTGAATCAATATTGCATCAAAGAGCGATTGGAAACAATCGCTCTTTTTTTATAAAAAATGAAAAAAGCTTTGCTCAGACTATATACAAAAAACGAATTTTGTGATATAATTAAAATAAGTATATCTGTACCATTTTTGCGGTAAATTTTAATCGGATTGGGGAATAAAATGGAAAAGAACAAAAAAATATATTATGAAAAAAATCGGCAGGGAAAACCTGTAAGAGGCGACAACAAAGATCGGCGTCAAGAAAACGAACCCCTCAACGAGGGACTTGTGATCGGACGGAATGCAGTACGGGAATTGTTGAAATCCGGTCGTGATATTGATAAGCTGTTTGTTCAGCGCGGAGAACGTGAGGGTTCGATCGTTGTTTTGGTTGCCGAGGCGATAGAGCGACATATTCCTGTTGTGGAGACAGAAAAGGCGAAGCTGGATTCTATGAGCGGATATTCTTCTCATCAAGGAGTCATCGCTATGGCGGCGGAGAAGGAATATTGCTCTGTGGAGGATATTCTGCAGATTGCGGCAGACCGCGGAGAGAAGCCTTTTCTGGTGATTGCGGACGGCATAACCGATCCCCATAATTTGGGCGCCTTAATTCGTTGCGCGGAGGGTGTGGGAGCTCACGGATTGATTATTCCCAAGCGCCGTGCCGTAGGTCTTACCCCCGCCGTGACAAAGGCATCCTGCGGAGCCATTGAGCATCTCGCTATTGCGAAGGTGACCAATCTGTCCGCTACTATCGAGGACTTGAAAAAGCAGGGGGTTTGGGTGTTTGCTGCGGAGGCGGGCGGTCCTGCTTATTATGATACGGATTTTAATTGCCCTTGCGCGTTGGTTATGGGGAGCGAGGGAGACGGTGTGTCCCGTCTGGTGAAAGAACGCGCGGATTTCATTGTGTCGATCCCCATGTACGGACACGTCAATTCCTTTAACGTATCCACCGCCGCATCGGTAATTTTAGCGGAGATCTCCCGTCAACACAGAAAACAATAACGAGATCCAATTTTCAAAACGGAGGGCAGGATGAATAACGAACATAATATCGAGGATATTCTGAAATTGCTCAAGGAATCCGTGGATAGAGATTCCAAACAGGAGGTTGACGAAAAAAAAGGGGATACAAAACCCGCAGATCTGACTGAAAAAAGGCTGAAGCAACAGTTGAAAAAGCAATACGGATCTGACGGCACAGTTGGCAATATTGGAATGGAATCGACCGAGTATATGCTGGATCAGGAGCTTTTGCAGGAGTTTGCGACCGCAGAAGAATCGGAGTGGGAGGAAGAAATTCTTTCTGAATCCAAAGAAACAGTGTTTGCCGACACTACTCAGATAATTTCCGAATCGGATCCCGAGGAGACGGATTTTGCCGAGGCGACAGATGAGGAAGAGCTCTTTGTTGAGGAATCAAACGAAATAGAGACCGCTGAAGATGCTCCTTACGATCGTGCGCCGTGGGAGGAGACGGAGGCGGAGATTGAAGCGGAAATTGAAGAAATCATGGATGATGAGGCGGATTTGCTTGCGAGTGAAGAAACTGACGGATCGGACGAGGAAGCGCTCGATTGGAATTCGCTTTTGGAAACCGAGCCTGACTGTGGACTTTCGGTGCAGGAACCGCTGATACCGTTGGATGCGGAAGGAACGGCGGAGTCGGGTTTGAATAATGGGGATAAGGAAGATTATGACGTTTTCCCCAAGATCGAGACGATCGCCCTGACCGATCTGGTGCAGGACTTTTCTTCGGCAGAGGAAAAAGAAGAAGATGCTCTTTCCGTGCCGAATGCAAGCGAATTGGGACAAATGAGCGAATCCAAGGGAGCGACCGCGGAATTCTGCGTCAATGAATCGATCTTTGACCTGATGTTGCAGTTTGGATGTCAGGAGGAGCTGGATGAGATCTCCGAAGAAGATGTGACCGAGGAGTTTGCGGAGGAGAATTCCTTTGAGGACGAGGGGGAATATCGAAGCGCTGCCCAAAATGGGAAAATACTTACCGAATACCGTCAAAGCTCCATTCGGGCGCTGATACGCTTGATTGCCATTGGCGCTTTGGCAATTCTGGTATTTTTATACGATACGCTACCCCTGTTCAACGTGGAATTTAAGGGATTGATCGATTATCATACGTATTATGGATCCTATCTGCTCATCGGTATGCAACTGATGGTGATCGCGGCGGTGTGTCAAGGAAAACGTATGTGGTTGGGAATCAAGCGCTTGTTCAGTGTTCATCCCGATTTTTATTCTATGATCACTATGATGGTGCTATATACCGTTTCATATGATGTTATCATGATTTTGTCGTATCAGGATGGGATCATGCCTCCCGTGTTCCATTTCGTATGCGTATTTTGGATGCTTCTGGCTGCAGGTGCAGAGCTTGTTTTGTTCCGTCGGGAAAGAAAGCTGTTTTTGATATTCTCCTCGGAAGCAAGTAAGTATACTGCCGAGCAAGATGGGGGCGCCTACTCGGTGGCAGAGAAAATGTACCGAGGCGGAATAGATGAGGGACAGAATATCTATTCTCCCACATCGGTTTCTTTCCCCGGCGGTTTCTTCCGCTCGGTGAAGGCAGATAACCATATGAGCAGCAAAATGATTCCGTGGATCCTTCTCCCCGCAGTGCTTTTGAGCTTTTTGACGGGAATGATCTCTATGCTTTTGAATCACAGCTTGACGGCGGTTTGTGTTTCCGTTTTGATGACGCTGCTTGTCATGTTACCTTGTGCTACGGTTGCGGTGGTATTTTTTCCCGTTGGAATATCTGGGACACGACTTGCAAAGCGTGGGATTGCCTTAACGAATCAAAAGAATGTTTCCGTCTATTCCCAAGCGGATTATATGGTGTTTAACGATTTGCATTTGTTTAAGAAATGTGAAACGGGAGATACGGGAATGGTGATCTATGAGCAGAGTCAGGCAGCCGATCTGTTTGGCTGTTTACAGCTCGTATATTCCAAAATCAACGGACCAATGGCAAAAACCTTTGAAAATGTGCCTCCATCCTGTCGGTTTGAGCGCCTGTTCCTTCGACGGATCTCCAGAAACGGAATAGAGGCCATCGTTGAAAAAAAGCATGTTTTAATCATCGGTGACGCGGGATATATGCAACGGTATGGGCTGACGTTCCCCATGAACGAGGAATGGGACGGGCGCGCAACGCTGTGCATATCCCTGAATGGAAAGGTTTCCGCCAAGATCAGCGCGGCATATGAGATCGAGCCGATTTTTGAGATGCTTGTGGAGCGTCTGGCTGAAAACGGAATTCGGTGTGTGGTTGAAACCTTTGATCCCATGATCCATTCGGCGTTCGTTTCGGAAAAACGACGCTTTGGCGTGACTCCCATCAGTGTGGTACATAAAAATGCAGAGGACCTGCGACATAACGGACGGAGAAAGAGCAAAGCGGCAGAAACCGGTATTCTGGCACTTTCCTCCCGCCTGAAATTGGCAGAAGCTGCCGTTTGGTGTAAGCGATTGGTGAAGGTCCGCCGATACAGCCAATGGATCGTTTCTGCGTTCAGCGTTCTTGGCATGGCGGCGGTTGGCTTGCTGGTTGGCTTTGGCTGGATATCTTTTGTCAACCAATACTGGCTGCTGCTGTTACAGCTGTTGCCCTGTCTTGGCATCGCAATGGTTACCGTGTTTGGATTACCGAGCAGAGACTATTTTACCATGGAATCCCTGACGGCGGAATTGGTGAGAGCGGCAGAACGGATGGAGATCAAGAAACAAAGAAAAGCAAAAAAAGGAAATGTGGAACCCTCATGAATAAAAATATCAGTACAATTTTAAAATCGGTTTCCAAGCCCGGACGGTATGCGGGCGGGGAATACGGCCAGATCATAAAAGATAAGACCAAGATCAAGGCAAGATTTGCCTTCTGTTTTCCCGACACTTATGAGATCGGTATGTCCAATCTTGGTGTGCGGATCCTTTACGGCGTTCTGAACCAAGAGGAGGATGTATGGTGTGAGCGGGTATATGATCCATGGGTAGATATGCAGGAGCAGATGAAGAAGCACGAACTGCCTCTCTGCGCATGCGAGAGCGGAGATCCGCTTACCGAGTTTGACATGATCGGCTTTACGCTGCAGTATGAAATGAGCTATACCAACGTGCTGAATATGTTGGATCTGGCAAAGATCCCTTTGCGGCAGGCAGACCGAGACGACAGCTTTCCGCTGATCATCGGCGGAGGTCCTTGCGCCTACAATCCTGAGCCGGTTGCGGATTTCTTTGATCTGTTCAATATTGGTGAGGGAGAGGAAATGCTCCCCGAGCTTTGCCGTTTGTATATCCGCATGAAAGAGGAGGGAAGATACACTAAGGCGGAGTATCTTCACGAGGCGGCGAGAACCATCGAGGGAATTTACGTTCCCTCCTTGTACCGCGTAAGCTACAATGAGGACGGAACCGTCAAGGACTATACGCCCATCTATGACGATATCCCGAAAAAGGTCAAGAAGCGGATCATGAAGGATATGGATGCCAGCTTTTTCCCGAAGCAGGTAGTCATGCCTTACATCGAGACTGTTCACGACCGCGTGATGCTGGAGGTGTTCCGCGGTTGTATCCGCGGCTGCCGTTTCTGTCAGGCGGGAATGATCTACCGCCCCGTGCGGGAAAAATCTCCCGAGGTGTTGAACGAGCAGGCAAAGTGCTTGTTTGAGGCAACAGGGTATGATGAGATCTCCCTGACCTCGCTGTCTATCAGCGATTATACCCATCTGGAGGAGCTGACCTGTCAGCTTCTGGAGTGGACCGATGAAAACATGGTCAGCCTCTCCTTGCCTTCCTTGCGTGTGGATAGCTTTACCAAGGAGCTGATGGATAAGATCGCCTCGGTTCGTTCTTCCTCTCTGACCTTTGCCCCCGAAGCCGGAACACAGAGACTGAGAGACGTGATCAACAAAAACGTAAGAGAAGAGGATCTGCTTCGCGCGGTGAACGTGGCATTTGAGGCTGGAAAGAACACCGTCAAGCTGTATTTTATGTCGGGACTTCCTACCGAAACGAAGGAGGATCTGGCGGGGATCGCGGAGCTTGCTTCTCATGTGGTTGACGCGTATTATCGTTGTCCCAACCGAAACAAGGCAAAGAAGCCTCAGGTGACCATCAGTGTTTCTTGCTTCATTCCCAAGCCCTTTACCCCCTTCCAGTGGGAGGCGCAGGATACCATGGAAATGTTGGCGGAAAAGCAGGAATATCTGGGAAGCCTGATCACCGATAAAAAGATTCGCTATACCCATCACGACGCCAAGGTCAGCCGTATTGAGGCGGTGCTGGCGCGTGGTGACCGTCGTCTGTCCGATGCGTTGGAGCTCGCATGTCACGAGGGCTTCATGTTTGACTCATGGGACGAGTGCTTTGATTATGATCGTTGGATTTCCGTTTTTGAGAGAACGGGAGTAGATCCTGCTTTCTATGCGAACCGAAAGTTCGGGCTTGACGAGGTCCTTCCTTGGGATATTATCGATTGCGGTGTCAGCAAGGAGTTCTTCCGACGTGAGCACGATCGCGCCTACGCGGAACAATCCACGCCCAACTGCCGTGAAAAGTGTAGCGGCTGCGGAGCAAATCAACTGGGAGGTGAGCGCACATGTTGTCCCAAGGCGAAAAATTGACCGAAAGAA
>JAZNVA010000141.1:0-8504 GCA_045592565.1 Eubacteriales bacterium
TTATTTTGTGCCTGTGCTTCCAAAGCCACCCGTGCCGCGTACCGTGTCGGACAGCTCGTCCACGACGGTGAATTCCGCCGCGTAGTAGGGGGCGAACACGATCTGAGCGATCCGCTCTCCCTTGGCGACCGTCTGAGGTACGGCGCTGTGGTTGTGAAGAGCAACCATAACCTCTCCGCGGTAGTCGCTGTCAATGACGCCTACCTTGTTGGCGGGGGCAAGACCGCGCTTGGAGGCAAGTCCGCTTCTGGCGTAGATAAGGCCCACAAGTCCCACGGGGATCTCCATGGCGATACCCGTGTGGATCAGCTTGGTTTCGGCGGGGGCGATGGTCACCTCAGACTCCTCGCAGGCATAAAGATCGGCGCCTGCCGCAAAGACGGAGCCGTAGGTGGGAACGGTGGCGTCGGGGTTCAGTTTTTTGATGTTCATGGAAAAGCTCATAGAGAAGCTCCTTTCGTGGGATAATTCATAAATTCGGTGGCGAGGACGGCATCGCCCTGCTCAAGAGAGTTGGGAACACGGAGGATCCGCTGATTGGCAGAGCCGCGGAAGCGAAGGTTCAAGTCCTTTTGCTCCTCCACGAATTTTCCGTCTACCAAAATATCAATGCAGTTCAACATTCTGCGACAGGTATCGGGATTCCCCACCTTGCCGCCAAACAGATTTTCAAAAAGAAAGCCCGAATAGCACCAGATCGTTTTTTCGGGGTATTTGGCGCGGATCTTCTCCAGCAGAGGGGCGAGGGTTGGTTGGTTGGCAGGCTCAAAGGGCTCGCCGCCCAACAGAGAAAATCCCTTGATATAGGACGGAGCCAGCGCGTCGAGGATCCGATCCTCGATTTCGGGGGTAAAGGGCTCACCGTACCCGAAATCCCATGCCTCGGCATTGAAGCACCCCTTGCATCTGTGGGTACAGCCCGAGACAAACAGGGAAACCCGTACGCCCGGTCCGTTGGCAACGTCGTGCGTTTTGATGGTTGCGTAGTTCATTGTGATATTTCATTTATGTAAGGGGAACTTCTTCCAAGAGGTTCCCCTTACGATCCCTTCAAGAACTTGAATCATTTTTTATTAAGAAAACAACACCGTGCGAGTGTCACTGACGAGAACACCAAGAAAGACCACGATCCGTTTTCTTTTGCCTACTTTTCTTTTTTAAAAGAAAGTAGGTTACAGGTGAAGCACGCGGGATTTGATCTCCTTGGTCTTACCTACGTTCCAGAAGTTTTCGCCAAGGTATCCGCAGGTACGGCGAGTGACGTTCATGCGCTTCTGGTCCTTGTTATGGCAGGCGGGACATTCCCACTCGTTATTATCGTTGACGATGATCTCACCGTCGAAGCCGCAGACGTGGCAGTAGTCACTCTTGGTATTGAACTCCGCATACTGGATATTGTCGTAGATAAAGCGGACGATATCCTCCAGCGCGTCCAGATTGTGGCGCATATTGGGGATCTCCACGTAGGAGATGGCGCCGCCCGAGGAGATGGTCTGGAACTGACTCTCAAACTCAAACTTGGCAAAGGCGTCGATGTTCTCCCGCACGTCCACGTGATAGGAGTTGGTGTAGTAGCCCTTGTCGGTCACGTCCTCAATGGTGCCGAAGCGCGCCTTGTCGATGCGGGCAAAGCGGTAGCAGAGAGACTCAGCGGGGGTTCCGTAAAGACCGAAGCCCAGCCCCGTCTCTTTTTTCCAATCCTCACACTTGGAGCGCAGACGCTTCATGACGCGGGTGGCGAACTCCAAGCCCTCGGGCTCGGTATGGCTGACGCCCTTCATGAGCTTGGTGACCTCGTAAAGACCGATATATCCCAGAGAGATGGTAGAGTATCCGTCATGGAGGAAGCGATCGATGGTCTCTCCCTTTTCCAGACGGGCAATGGCGCCGTACTGCCAGTGAACGGGGCTGGTATCGGAGAGGGTTCCCTCCAGTGCCTCGTGGCGGCAGAGCAGGGCGCGCTTACAGAGTGCGAGACGCTCCTCCAGAATCTGCCAGAAGGTGTCCTCGTCGCCCTTTGCCAGAATACCGATCTGAGGAAGGTTCAGGCTGACAACGCCTTGGTTGAACCGACCTTCAAATTTATAATTGCCCTCCGCGTCCTTGTAGGGGGAGAGGAAGGAACGGCAGCCCATGGGGGAGAAGACGTTGCCCTCATAATTTTGCCGCATCTTCTTGGCGGAGATATAGTCGGGGTAGAGACGCTTCGCGGAGCAGCGAACGGCAAGGTGGGTAATATAGTCGTACTTGCCGCCCTTGAGGCAGTTGCACTCGTCCAGAACGTAAATGAGCTTGGGGAAGGCGGGAGTGACGTAAACGCCCTTCTCGTTCTTGATGCCCTGATACCGCTGATTGAGGATCTCCTCAATGATCATGGCGTTCTCCTCAACGTATTCGTCGTCCTCACGGATATGCATGAAGATGGTAACGAAGGGAGACTGACCGTTGGTGGTCATCAGGGTGTTGATCTGATATTGAATGGTTTGAACGCCCGAGCGGAGCTCGTCCCGCAGACGGACGTCGGCGATCCGCAGAATAGCGGATTCGTCCAGCTCGTCCCCAAAGGTCTTTCTCAGCTGGCTGACGAACTTCTCACGGCTGCGGCGGAGATATTTTCCAAGGTGACCGATATCCACCGACTGTCCGCCATACTGAGAGCTTGCCACGGCGGCAATGATCTGTGTCAGAATGGTGCAGGCGACCTGGAAGGACTTGGGAGACTCAATCAGCTTGCCGTTCATGACCGTACCGTTGTCCAGCATATCTCCGATGTTGATCAGACAGCAGTTGAAGATGGGCTGAAGGAAGTAGTCGGCGTCATGGAAGTGAATGGCGCCCTCGTCGTGCGCGCGGGAGATATCCTCGGGGAGAAGGATCCGTCGTGTCAGGTCCTTGGAGACCTCTCCTGCGATCAGGTCGCGCTGAGTAGAGGCGATCACGGCGTTCTTGTTGGAGTTTTCCTCCATCACGTCCTTATTGGCGTTTTTGATCAGGGAAAGGATCGAATCGTCGGTGGTATTGGCATGACGCACCAACGCCCGCTCATAGCGGTAAATAATATAGGTCTTGGAAAGGGTGTATTTTTTCAAAGCCATCAAGCCCTGCTCAACCATATCCTGAATGTCTTCCACCAGATAACGGGAGCGCTTTTTGTTCTCGATGCTCGAAACGATTTTCTCGATCTGCTCGTCGTCTACGCGAAATTCGGGATCAACGGCTTCATTTGCCTTTTGAATGGCGGTAATGATCTTGCTTCGATCAAAATCCACGGTAGAACCGTCTCGTTTAATAACTTTCATCAGTATCCTCCTTTTTATTTTTTGCGTTGCAGATAATATTATACCGCATATTTTGTGCCATGTCAAGAAGCAAAACACAATATCTTGTGTTTTTTCTGCTTTTTGTATGATGATACAAAAGAGAGGGCGATCTTTATGAATTTTTACCATATTTTTCGGATATATTGAAGGAAAGGAAGAAAAGTGAAAATGTTGTTGACAAGTCAACATTTTTGTGGTATTATATAAAACGGAGTATTAAGGACATATTCCGAGGGAGGTGAGAGAGTGGCGGAAAACAGACCGCAAGGAACGGTCAGAACGGGCTTTGAGGCATTTCATTCGTCCATTGGCAATGCCATGAAAAGCCTGGAGAAAATCAAAGCGCGGGGCATGGATGAATATGGCCTGTCGGGTACGTATACACTGTGCTTGCGCCAGCTGTATGAAAAGCCGAATGGGCTGACACGGACAGAGCTTGCTCACCGATGCTGTGTGGACCGCGCACAGATCACCCGAGTGATCGGGGAGCTCCTTGCCAAGGACCTGGTTCTGGAGGTAGGAAACGGCTCCAATTACCGTAAACGGTGTGTCCTGACCGAAAAGGGACGGCAGACCACGGCGGAGATCAACGATCTGGTGGATCGGATCCTTTCCTTTGTGAGCGGAGATATTCCCCCCGACCGTTTGGCGATTTTTTATGAGACGTTGAACGAGATCTGCGAAAAGCTGAAGCAGGCGGAAGATATGCTGTAGACTTTTCCATACGTTCTATACGATGTAAATTTTAACTCAACGATATGAAAAGATAAAGTAATGGAGGATTTTTACTATGAGCAATACGGAACAGATCACCAAGAAGCCCGTGCGCACCAAGACCCATCGCGCACCCAAGACCGAGAGAAAATATGAGCCCGTGGCAAACGTCATGGATCTGGTGAATATCATCGAAAAGCACAATGACAGAAGAGCGTTTTCTTATTTCGATAAGAAGCGGGAGTTGCATCATGTCAGCTACGCGGAGCTCGGCGTGCTCATCAAAAATATTGCCGCGGGACTGACAGCGCAGGGATATGCGGGTAAGCGGATCGCCTTGATCGGAGAGACCTCCGTGGCATGGGTGGCAACCTACCTTGCCGTTCATGCGGTGGGCGGCGTGGTGATCCCCATGGATAAGGAGCTGGAGATCGAGGTGATCGAAGGCTTTCTTGACAGCGTAGAGGCAGACGGAATCCTGTATTCCGCTTCCTTTAACGGAAAGTTTACCGCTACCATGGAGAACCATAAGAGCCTGACGCTCTTTATTCCCGTCTCTCCCGATGAGAATGAACTGGCGCAGAAGGGTGTGGTTGCCTTTGATGCGCTGGTGGAGAAGGGCGCGGCGGCTGTGGAGGCTGGATACGAATATCCTCCCGTAAAGGATGAGAACGAGCTTGCGGAAATGCTCTTTACCTCCGGTACCACGGGTACCAGCAAGTGCGTTATGCTCAGCCAGAAGAATATCTTTTCGGCAGTGACCTCCGCGGCGGCAACGGTGGATTTCAATCCCGATGACGTCATCGTATCTCTCCTGCCCATTCACCATACCTACGAGCTGGCTTGCATGCTGGGTGCGCTGGATTACGGTATGCACGTTTGCATCAACGACTCTCTGACACACGTGCTCAAGAACTTCAAGATCTTCAAGCCTACGGGACTGGTGTTGGTTCCCCTGTACGTATACACCTTCTATAAGAGAATCTGGACCGAGGCAAAGAAGAGCGGAAGAGACAAGAAGCTGAAGATCGGCATCGGCGCGGCTCGCGCCCTCAAGACCGTGGGAATCGATAAGCGTCGCGCGATCTTTGCCGAGGTGCTGAACTCCTTCGGCGGCAGATTGGAAAAGATCATCTGCGGCGGCGCGGCTCTCAATCCCAGAATGATCGAGTTCTTTGACAATCTGGGCATCGGTATTTACGAGGGCTTCGGTATTACCGAGTGCTCGCCTCTGGTATTCGTTACCCCCTACTATGCCCGTAAATACGGTTCGGTAGGCCCTACCGTTCCTTGCTGTGAGGCGCGGATCGACGGAGAGGATTATAATGAGAAGGGGTATATCGAGGGTGAGATTCAGGTCAAGGGCGACAACGTGATGCTTGGCTACTATAATAACCCCGAGGCAAACGCGAGTGTGTTTACCGAGGACGGCTGGTTCCGCACGGGAGACGTGGGATACTGCGATGCCGACGGATACTTCTATATTACGGGACGTCTCAAGAGCGTCATCGTGCTGGAAAACGGAAAGAACGTATTCCCCGAGGAGATCGAGGAATATCTCGGAAACATCGAATCCATTGCCGAGTGCGCCGTGGTGGGACGGGAAAACGGAGAAGCAGTTAATCTGGTAGCGCTCATCTATCCCGATGAGACCAAGTTCCCCGAGGGAACCGACATGGCGACCATGCAGAGCGCCATTGAGGCGGAGATCACAGCGATGAATAAGACGCTTCCTACTTATAAGCAGATCAAAAAGGTCGAGCTGAGAGAAACGCCCTTTGAGAAGACGACATCCAGAAAAATCAAGCGTCATCTGTTGAGCTGATAGAAAATTATTGACAAAGCGGGGAATATGGTATATAATGACCATGGAAAGTCCCGCGCAGAACGGAATCCGACATCGTGTCGGACGAAGATACCCCAAAAAAGAAAGAAAGGTGCAACCCTTATGAATCAATATGTAATTCTTACCGACTCTTCTTGTGACCTGTCGCCGGAGCTGGCAAAAAGTCTTGGTGTACGGATCCTTTCTCTGGAGATCGTCATGGACGACGGGAGTACCAAGAAAAATGACGAGGTGGACGTAAAGGAATTCTATCAGATGCTTCGGGATAAGAAGCATATCACCACCTCCGCTGTCAATATCGAGCGCTTTAGCGAATTGTTCGAGAGTTATCTGGCAGACGGCGTGGACGTGCTCTATCTGGGCTTCTCCTCGGGACTCAGCGGAACCTACAACGCGGGCTTTGTGGCGGCACAGGACCTTTCCGAGAAATACCCTGATCGCAAGATCTACACGGTGGATACCCTTTGCGCGTCCTTGGGACAGGGATTGTTTGTCTATCTCTGCGCCAAGAAGATGCAGGCGGGCGCGTCCATCGATGAGGTCCGTGACTGGGCGGAGGAGAACAAGCTCCATCTTTGCCATTGGTTTACCGTGGACGACCTGTTCTTCCTGAAAAGAGGCGGTCGAGTCAGCGCGGCTACGGCAGTGATGGGCACGATGCTCAGCATCAAGCCCGTGATGCACGTGGATAACAAGGGTAAGCTGATCAACGTGCAGAAGGCTCGCGGCAGACGCGGTTCTCTTGACGAGCTGGTGAATAAGATCAAGACCACGGCGATCGAGCCCGAAAAGCAGACCATGTTTATATGTCATGGAGACTGCATGGAGGACGCGAATTATGTGGCTGAGCGTATGAAGAAGGAGTTGGGTGTTCCTGAGGTCATCATTGACTATACGGGACCTGTCATCGGCGCCCATGCGGGCCCCGGCGTATTGGCAGTATTTTTCATCGGAACGGAGAGATAATTTATGACCATCAACGGATCTAAATTTTACAATATGCTGATCTCGGCTGCTAACGCGTTGGACAATAAGCAGGAAATCATCAACAATATGAACGTATTTCCCGTGCCCGACGGAGACACCGGAATCAATATGACGCTGACCATGCGGACCATGAAGAATCTGTCGGCGGAGGACAGTCTGTCGGATTGCGCCAAAAAGGCGGCAGACGTGGCGCTTCGTTCCGCCAGAGGAAACTCAGGCGCGATCCTGTCGCTGTTTTTCCGTGGCATGGCAAAGGCGTTCCGCGGATTGAACGATGCTGATTCCGAGGTGGTAGCGGCGGCGTTCCGCCGTGGCTACAGCGAGGCGTATAAGGCAGTGATGAATCCCACCAAGGGAACGATCCTGACTGTAATGCAGAAGGTGGCAGACAGAGCGGAGGAGCTGACCTCGTCCGCGAGAGTCGGCGTAGAGAAGCTGTTTGAGAAACTGGTTGAGGCGGCAGAGATTGCCTTGGCAAAGACGCCTGAGCAGCTGCCGAAGCTGAAGGAAGCGCACGTGGTCGACGCGGGCGGTTATGGCTTTGTGACGATCCTCAAGGGGATGCTGGCGGCGCTGAAAAACCGTCCCATCGCACTGGAGAACGGTGTGGAAACCGAGGCGGCAGAGGCAAACTTCTCCGAGTTTGACTCGTCGGAGATCACGTTCGCGTACTGTACCGAATGCATCGTGACCAAGTCCGAGGAATATGCGGGCGAGGATACGGCGGAGGAGTTTCATCAGTTCCTTTGTCGAATCGGAGACAGTGTGGTGTTTGCGGAGGACGAGGAGATCATTAAGCTCCACGTGCATACCGATCATCCGGGTCAGGTGATGGAGGAGGCGCTGAGATTTGGAAGCCTTGCCACCGTCAAGATCGAGAACATGAAGAATCAGCATTCCGCATTGGTAGTAGAGCAGAAGAAGGACAGCGCGGAGGAGAAAAAGACCGTTGCCGCTCCTACGAAAAAATACGGCTTCGTATCGGTCTGTCTCGGCGACGGTGTCGCTGCGGCATTCCGCGACATCGGAGTGGATCGGATCATTCAGGGGGGACAGACCATGAATCCCTCCACGCAGGATATCATTGATGCGGTGAATGCCACTCCCGCGGAGTATGTGTTCGTTCTTCCCAATAACAAAAACATTTACATGGTTTCGGTTCAGGCGGCAACCATCGTAGAGGATAAAAAGGTCATCGTGATCCCCACCAAGAGCGTCCCCCAGGGAATCAGCGCGTTGATCGCCTTCAATCCCGACGGAGCGCCTGAGCAGAATCAGGAGTCGATGATCCGTGCCATCGGTCAAGTGGTAAGTATGTCGGTGACGGGCGCGGTTCGGGATACCACCGTAGAGGGCGAAAAGATTGCCAACGGACAGCTCCTCGGGCTGGTGGACGGTCACATTGAATGCATTGCCGACAGCGCGGAGGAATGTCTTTCGGGCTTGGCGGCAAAAATGACCGAGGCTTCGTACGTCATGGTGTTCTGCGGAGAGGAAGTCAGCGAAGAAGAGCAGGTACGCGCCGAGGAGATCATTCGCGCATCGGCAATCCATGCCGAGGTGGCGGTGCTTCCCGGTGGACAGCCTCTGTACCCGTATATTATTTCGGTTGAATAACATCATACAAACAAAAAGAA
>JAZNVA010000142.1:0-2116 GCA_045592565.1 Eubacteriales bacterium
AAAGGATCAGGATATTTCCTCTCTCCAACACGTAAAGGATCGGTACGCTCAGTGTCATCAGAGCGGCAAAGAGGGTGCGATGGTTCTCACTTCCTCTCTTGAGCGCCTTATGGATCAGCGCGAAGGTTGCGATGACACAGATCGCCAGCGTGACCATCACGAAGATCAAGCCCACGCCCGAATCCGACCAGCTGTATCTTTCCTTGAAGGTAGTGTCGTTATAGGAAGGAAGGGTAAAGCGGGACAGCACCAGAAAGATCAGATTTGCCATAGGGGGATAAATGACGTGTCGCTCGGAATAAACGGCAGGTCCTTGAGATGCGTCACGGATCGAATTGAAGGTGTCCATGAAAAAGTCCCCGCCCTTTACGAAAAAGATGCTCGGACCCGCCTCTCTTCCCATGATCAGTCCCAACACAAAATAAAAAATTGCGCTGGCACCCATCAGGATAATAAATAGATTCATCAAATTTTTTCTGGGAGGATTCACGTCTACGAACCCTTCCCTTGTAGTTTGAAGATTGTTTGGCATGAAAATGCTCCTTTAACCGATGTGGTATCAACCGAAAAAATTGCATACCCCGCATCTCAAGTATACCACATTTCTCAATATTAGTCAAGTCTAAAATAAAAATTTCGACACAGTTGCTGTCCTGCGCAAGTTTTTCTGCCGTTACGCCTTTACATTTCTCAAAGGATATGATATACTTATATATGTTACGGTTCTCCCCGCCCCTTGCGGAGACCATTTCACGGAAAGGAGCTTGTCCTCGTCAGTATGGGAATCAAATCAATCCTCAAAAACGCGGATACCCGCAAAAAAATATTGGGACTCTTCTACAGCATCGGCGCTATCGCGATCTTTAATGCGGTCATTCAGTTCTTCGTCTATCCTCAAATGGAGAGGCAGATGGGCGCCGCCGCCTTCGGTGTGGCGCTGTCGGTCATCTCCGTGATCGCCATTGCCAATCAGGCTTGTGGCTACGCGGCGGGCTGTGCACGACTGCTCGGCTCGGAAAAGGGACAGACCAACAACGGCGACTATAATCTGATGCTTCTCATCATGGGAGCAATCTGCGCCGTCATCGGTATCGTTTATCTTTACACACAGGATCTGCTCTCCCTCTCCGCCGCTCTTCTTTACTGTCTGCTGAGCTTCTTTACCATGCTTCGCTACTACTCTGAGACCGAGTTCAAGATCCGCGCGGATTTCTTCCGCTATATGATCTATTACGTTCTCATCTCGGTGGGATATATCCTCGGAATCTTTCTCTTTAAGCTTTCGGGAGAATGGATGCTGGCGCTTCTGGCAGGCGAGGTGCTCTGCTTCCTCTACGCCGTGATCCGAAGCAGACTCTACCGCCCGCCCTTCTTCCGTATCACCAAGCATTTCAAGGAGATCTTCTCCAGTATTTCCTTCCTTCTCTTCTCCACTCTGCTGGAAAACACCACCCTACACGCCGACAAGATCGTTCTTCTTGCCATCACGGGCAACGGCGAGGTGGTCACGATCTACTATATCGCCTCTCTCGTGGGAAAGGTCATCGCCATGCTTACCACTCCCATCAACGCCATCGTGCTGAGCTATCTCGTCCGCTACAAGGGAGCACTGACCAAAAAGCTCTGGACCATTGTGGTCGCCGCGGTTACGATCGGGGCTGCCGTGGTGTTTGGCGGCTGTCTGATCGTCTCCCCCCTCATCATTCGAATTCTTTACAGCGAGAGCTACTCGGCGGCAATGCCCTATCTGGTCCCCGCCATACTGGGACAAGTCCTCTACTTCGCATCGGGCGTTCTTATCAACACCCTGCTCCGCTTCAAGGGCGAGCGTGATCAATTCATCTTCAACGCCCTCTATGCCGTAGAATTTTTTGCGCTGGTTGCCGTGGGCACCGTCATGGGCGACCTGATGGGCTTTGCGCTGGCTGTGGTCCTTGCCAACGGAATCCGCTTTGTAGCAGCGCTGATCAAGGGCTACGTAGGAAAAAAGCAATTGGAGCCTGCCGAATCCGACTCCCCCGATCAGGTATAAAAAGCGAATATGTGAACAAAAAAGAAGCCTTCCCAGGGAGGGTGCTTTTTCTTTTTAAAAATTACAAATCGGTGTTCAAACCTC
>JAZNVA010000143.1:0-5935 GCA_045592565.1 Eubacteriales bacterium
CGAACGTAGAGCTGATCGGCACCGAGAAGATCGGTTCCGGATTGGTATCCGTAATGGTCAGAGGTGACGTAGGAGCCGTTAAGGCTGCTACCGAGGCAGGAAGCGCAGCAGCATCCGCTCTGGGCGAGATCGTAGCCGTACACGTAATTCCCCGTCCCCACGCGGACGTGGAGAAGATTCTTCCCAAGCTCGCGTAAGCGACGGGAGGATCGGAAAATAATCCGCATTGCGGATTATTTTCCGAGCAGTGTCCTTCGGCGTGTCGGAGGACAGCGCTCGGGAAATAATCAAAATTTACGAAGATGACCGAAAGGTGGTAAGAGATATGTTAGTTGGAAAAATCATCGGAAGCGTGGTTGCTACCAGAAAGAATGAAAAGCTGGTGGGAAGCAAATTTATGATCGTGGAGACGGCATCCGTTATGGGCGAGGTCCAGAGACTGGTGGCTGTAGATAACGTGGGCGCGGGAATCGGCGAGCTGGTTCTGGTGGCTACGGGAAGCGCGGCGCGCATCGGTTGTGATCAGGCAAGCGCTCCCATTGACGCGGCAATCGTTGGTATCATTGACAGCGGCACGGGAATGCCCGAGCTGGACGCGTAAAAAATTTGGGATAGAAGCAAATGAAACTGAATGAACTCAAGGATCTCCTTCGGGAATCGGGAGTGGTTGGTATGGGAGGCGCAGGCTTTCCCAGCTATGCCAAGCTCTCGGAGAAGGCAGACACCGTTATTCTCAACTGTGCCGAGTGTGAGCCTCTGCTGAAGGTCCACAGACAGGTGCTGGAGGCATACACCTATGAGATCCTCACCGCGCTGTCCGAGATCCTGAAGGCAACGGGCGCGGCGCGAGGCATCGTCGCCATCAAGGCGCACTACCGCTCGGCGGTGGAGGCGCTGGAGGCAGAGATCGGAGCCTTCCCGTCTCTGTCGATCCACAAGCTGCGGGCGGTCTACCCCGCGGGAGATGAGCTGATCCTTATCAAGGAGGTCACGGGGCGGCTGGTGCCCCCCGGAGAGCTTCCCGTGTCGGTGGGTGTGACGGTCTGTAACGTAGAATCGGTCTACAATATCTACCGCGCCATGGAAGGAAAGCCCGTTACCGACAAATACGTAACGGTTGCGGGAGAGGTTGCAAAGCCCGTGACGCTTCGGGTGCCTATTGGAACAAGAATTTCCGAGCTGCTGGAAGCGGCAGGAGGCGTGACCTGCGAGGATCCCTGCCTGATTTCGGGGGGACCCATGATGGGACGCGTGGTACGGGGCGCGGACGTGGTCACCAAGACCACCAATGCGATTCTCGTCCTTCCTGAGGATCACGGCGTGATCCAAAACAAAAAACGGAATCCCAAGATCAACCTGAAGCGAACCATGTCGGTTTGCTGTCAGTGCAGAAGCTGTACCGACCTTTGTTCCCGACACGTGTTGGGATATCCCGTTGAGCCCCATCTGGTGATGAGAGTGCTGTCAAACGGCGGACGAGGAGATCTGTCTGCGCTGGAGGGCTCGCTGTATTGCTCGGGTTGCGGTCTTTGTGAGACCTATTCCTGTCCTCAGGGGCTGTCCCCCAAGCTGATGATCGACCAGATGAAGGCGGCGGCAAGGGCAAATGGGATCAAGCCCGCGTTAGGACTTCCCACCGATCCCGATCGTAAGGACGCCGAACTGAGAAAGATCTCGGTGGAGCGGCTGACTGCTCGCTTGGGGCTGACCGCATACGATGTGGAAGCGCCTTTGAGCAACGATTTCTCTACCGATTCGGTCAAGCTTATGCTGTTGCAGAATCTGGGCGCACCTGCAGTTGCCGCTGTGTCGGTTGGCGATAGAGTCGCGCGGGGACAAATGATCGCCGAAGCCAAGGACAAGAGTCTGAGTGTGGCGCTTCACGCGTCCATTGACGGTGTTGTGGAGTCGGTCACCGATCGGTACATCAAGATCAAGAAACGATAACAAAAGGAAAAAGGGTATATGAAAAAAGCTCTTGGAATGATTGAATTCAAGACGGTTGCGTCGGGTATTACCGCAACCGATATCATGCTGAAAACAGCCGACGTTGAGGTGGTACAGGCAAATCCCGTTTGCCCCGGAAAATATCTTGCCACCATCATCGGAGAGATCAGCGCCGTGAAGGCTGCCATTGAGGCGGCGGAGCGATACCGTCCGGATATGCTCATCGACAAATTCTTGCTGGGCGCACCCCACGAGACGGTTCAACCCGCCATCTGCGGCGCTCTGGAGATCGAGCACAAGGGAGCCATCGGAATTTTGGAGACCTACACAGCGGCATCTGCCGTGGTCGCCGCTGATACCGCGGCAAAGACCGCGCTGATCGAGCTGGTGGAGATCCGCCTTGCCAAGGGTATGTGCGGAAAATCCTACGTGATCCTGACGGGAAGCGTGTCTTCGGTCAGTGCAGCCATTGAACGGGCAAAGGCGGACATGAAGGACGGCTGGTTCTTGGACAGCTCGGTCATCGCGGGACCGGATCAGCGTCTTTGGGAAAGTATTTTATAAAAAGACTTTTGATAAAAGAGAGGGGGAGTGACGGTGCTTGCCATTGAAAGACGACGGGAGATTCTGGCAAGGCTGGGTATCGACGGAAAGGTTATCGTTTCGGAGCTGGCGCGGGATTTTGACGTGACAGAGGAGACGATCCGTCGGGATCTGGAGCGGCTGGACAAGGAGGGCTTGGTTTCCAAGACCTACGGTGGAGCGGTCTCCAAGCAGAATTCTGCACTGGATCTTCCTTATAACATTCGGGAAACGGTAAACGTAGCCGAGAAGCAGAAAATCGCCGATCGGGTAGAGGAGCTGATCCGAGACGGAGAGCGCATCATGCTGGACTCCAGCTCCACGGCGCTGTACGTGGTCAAAAAGCTCAAGAACAAGAAAGGTCTCACGGTGATCACAAACTCGGTCAAGATCCTGCTGGAGATCGCCGATAAATCCGACTGGACGGTTCTTTCCACGGGCGGGATGCTGAAGAAGGGAGGACTTTCCTTGACGGGCTCCTCCGCTGAGAAAATGATCGGCTCTTACCACGTGGATACCGCCATCTGCTCCTGCCGAGGCTTGGATATGGAGCTGGGGGTAACCGATTCCAACGAAAACGACTGTCTGATCAAGCAAGCAATGTTCGCTTCCGCCGAACGGAGGATCCTCGTCATTGACGAGACCAAATTCGACCGAAAGTCCTTCGTGAAGGTGTGTGGCGCCCATCAGGTGGATCTGCTGGTGACCAACGCGCAGCCCACCGAAACGTGGCAAAGCTTTTGCAACGAAAAAAATATTCAGGTCATTTATTAAAACCGAAACGAAAGGGATAGAAATCATGAAAATTCTTGTTATTAACGCGGGAAGCTCCTCGCTGAAATATCAGCTCTTTAATATGGACGACGCCTCGGTCCTTGCCAAGGGACTCTGTGAGCGCATCGGTACGGGCGGTGCTCTGACACACAAGAAAACGGGGGCGACACCGTATTCCGAGGAGATCGATCTGCCTGACCACGGCGTGGCTCTGGAGCGTGTTCTGGCTCTGCTGACCTCCGACGAGCACGGCGTGATCCGATCCATCGAGGAGATCGATGCGGTGGGACACCGCGTGGCGCACGGCGGCGAGAAGCTGAAGGAATCCTCTCGCGTTACCGAGAGCGTCATCGCTTATCTGGAAACCATCGTTCCCATCAATCCCCTGCACGGTCCTCCCGCCATTTCGGGCATGAAGGCGTGCGTGAAGCTGATGCCTACGGTTCCTCAGGTGGCGGTGTTCGACACCTCCTTCTATTCCGAGATCGAGGACTTCCGCTACGTCTATCCCGTTCCTTATGAATTTTACGAGGAGGACAAGGTTCGCCGCTACGGCTTCCACGGAACCTCCCACCGATACGTCAGCGCCCGTCTTGCCGAGGTGCTTGGTAAGCCCATTGAGGAGCTGAAGATCGTCACTTGCCATCTTGGCAACGGATCGTCCATCACGGCGGTGGACGGAGGAAAAGCCATCGATACGTCCATGGGCTTCACTCCTCAGGAGGGAATTGCCATGGGTACCCGTTCGGGAAGCATCGATCCTACCGTGGTGACCTATTTGATGAAGAAGCACGGATATACTCCTGCCGAGATGGAGGATATCCTGAACAAAAAGAGCGGTCTATTGGGCGTTTCCGGCGTTTCCAACGACTGTCGTAATATCGCGGCGGCGGCAAAGGAAGGCAACCACAGAGCCGATCTTGCCATGAAGATCCTGGTCAACGGTATCAAGAAGCATATCGGCTCCTATGTGGCGGAGATGAACGGATTGGATGCTCTCGTATTTACCGCCGGTATCGGAGAGAATCAGGTGGACGTTCGCAGAGCGGTCTGCCGCAACATGAGCTTCCTCGGCATTGAGATCGACGAGGAAAAGAATGAGAACTTTACACGGGGCGTTCCCTTCGACCTGACGAAGGAGGGGGCAAAGGTGGCAACGTGGATCATTCCTACCGATGAGGAGTATATGATCGCCATTGATACCCAGCGCCTGGCAGGAAAATAAAAGATACGGAAGGAAGGTATGAACCATGGCAAATATCAGCGAAGCGGAAATCAGAAAAATTGTAGAAAGTATCGTCAAGGGAACGGCAGGTGCGGGAAGCGCCGCTTATACCTCGACACAATATAACGGGCGGAAGCTGATCGGCATTTATTCCGATATGAACGACGCCATTGAGGCGGCGGATAAGGGATATCGCGCCGTTCGCTCCATGACCGTGGAGCAGAGAGAGAAGATCATTGACGAGATCCGTCGTCTGACGGTAGCGGAAGCCGCTATTATGGCAGAGATGGGCGTTGCCGAGACGGGAATGGGACGGGTAGAGCACAAGCGACTGAAGCACCTGCTTGTTGCGGAAAAGACGCCCGGTACCGAGGATATCGTATCCGAGGCAAAGACGGGGGACTGCGGTCTGACGCTTACCGAGATGGCGCCCTTTGGCGTTGTCGGCGCCATTACCCCCAGCACCAATCCCTCCGAGACCGTTATCTGTAACTCCATCGGTATGATCGCCGCAGGAAACGGCGTGGTGTTCAATCCTCACCCCAACGCCATCTGCGTATCCAACTACGCGGTGGATCTGGTCAATCGCGCAAGCGCCGCCGCAGGCGGACCTGAGATTTTGGTCTGCTCCATGGATAAGCCCACGCTGGACAGCGCCGCTGTGATGCAGAGCCATCCCAAGATCCGTTTGCTGGTCTGCACGGGAGGTCCCGGCGTCGTCAAAGCCGTTCTTTCCTCGGGCAAGAAGGCGATCGGCGCGGGCGCGGGAAATCCCCCCGTTATCGTGGACGATACCGCCGATATTCGCAAGGCAGGCAAGGATATCATCGACGGCTGTACCTTTGACAACAATCTGCCCTGTATCGCCGAGAAGGAGGTTTTTGCCTTCCGTTCCATCGCAGACGAGCTGATCGCCGAGATGCAGAGAAACGGCGCGTACCTGATCAACGGAGCGCAGGCAGACGAGCTGGCGAAGATCGTTCTGGAGGAGAAGACCAATAAGGCAGGAAAGAAGATCAAGACTGTCAGCCGCCACTGCGTGGGACGTGATGCCGACGTGCTTCTGGCAAAGATCGGCGTAAACGTAGGCAAGGACGTGCGTTGTATCATCTGCGAGACCGATTTTATGCACGATTTTGTTCAGCATGAGCTGATGATGCCCATTCTGCCCATCGTTCGGGTAGATAACATTGAGGAAGCCATTGATCTTGCTGTTAAGGCGGAGCATGGTAACCGCCATACCGCTCATATGCATTCCAAGAACATCGACCGTCTGTCGGCATTTGCCAAGGCGGTAGAGACCACCATTTTCGTTAAAAACGCGCCCTCCTATGCGGGGATCGGCTTCGGCGGAGAGGGACATACCACCTTCACCATCGCAGGCCCCACGGGCGAGGGAATTACCTC
>JAZNVA010000144.1:0-8473 GCA_045592565.1 Eubacteriales bacterium
TCTTCCTAAGACCGCTTGGCCTCCGACTTGCGCCATTGCTTCCGACGGCACCGAGACTCAGTCGGGCTCTTGCTCTCCCGGCCGCGGTATGGGACTTGAGGTCTTTGAGATGTTCAAGCCTGAAGACATTGGTACAGAGGCAGCAAGACAGGCTATGGTCAATCTCGGCGCGGTATACTGTCCTGCGGGTCAAATGCCCGTAGCTATAGAGTCCGGCTTCGGCGGTGTTATCTTCCACGAGGCCTGCGGTCACTCTCTTGAGGCTACATCGGTTGGTATCGGTTGCTCTGAAATGTGCGGTAAGCTCGGTCAGAAGGTAGCTAACGAGAAGGTTACCGCTATAGATGACGGCACGATTCCCGGCGCATGGGGATCTGTCAACATCGACGACGAGGGACATCCCACACAGCGCAACGTCCTTATCGAGAACGGTGTGCTCAAGAGCTATATGATCGACCGTCTCGGCTCTCGCAGAATGGGAATGGCTATGACGGGTAACGGAAGACGCCAGAGCTTTATGTACGAGCCTACCTCGAGAATGACCAACACCTTTATTGCTAACGGTCCCGATAAGAACGAGGATATTATCGCTTCTATCGAGTACGGTCTGTACGCAAAGAGCATGGGCGGCGGATCTGTAAATCCCCTTACGGGAGAATTTAACTTTGGAGTAAGTGAGGGCTATATCGTCAGAAACGGTAAGATCTGCGAGCCTGTAAGAGGCGCTTCGTTAGTTGGAACGGGATCCCAGATACTTATGGATATCGATATGGTCGGACAGAATCTTGCTACGGGGCAGGGCGTATGCGGCTCTGCCAGCGGAAGTGTACCTACCGACGTAGGACAGCCCTTGATCCGTGTAAAGAAGATCACTGTGGGCGGTCGATGAGAGGAGGAGAGAGATGAATTTTGATGCGGTAAGAGAGTGTCTGATCGCCGAGGCGAATCGGGCAGGTCTGAAAGAATATGAAGTATATTTTGCCGAATCCTCCGATTTGAGCACCGAGACTCTGAAGGACGAAATTTCCTCTTTTTCCTCAGGAACACGGGGCGGTATCTGCTTTCGCTGTATTATGGACGGACACATGGGAAGCGCGTCTACGGAGTTGCTAACAGCGGAGGAAATGGGGGAGCTCGTTGCTCGCGCCATGACCAATGCCAAGTGCGTAGAGAGCGAGGATAAGGCGATTTTGTACCGCGGATCGGAAAAATACGCCGAGGTCGCGTTGCCGGACATCATAGCTCCCGATGCGGCAACTGCCAAGAAAATGGCGCTTCAGATCCAGAAGAATACCTATGAGAAAAGCGAATATGTGACCGACGGAACGCAGTCGGCGGTGTTTACCAACGAATTTCACATGGAGCTGATGAATTCTCACGGACTTCGTCTGTCGGGGGGCGGTTCATTGAGCGGCGCCTACGTGCAGGCGGTGATCCAGAAGGGTGGAGAGGCGCAGGACGCATTTGATTTCACGTTGGAACTGACAGATACCGCTCTTGCGGACGTTTCTCAACGTGCCTTGGAGGAGGCAATTTCCAAGGCGGGCGCTACGGAGATCCCGTCGGGAAAATACGACGTGATCATCAGCGCAAAGGAGATGCGCGCATTGCTTTCCGCTCATGCCTCCGTTTTTTCCGCCAAAAGCGCACAGCTGGGAATGTCCTTGCTGAAGGGAAAGGAAGGACAGACGGTCGCATCCGAGATCATCACCTTGGTGGACGATCCCATGAGAGAAGGATGTCCCATGCAGACCTGTTTTGACGGGGAGGGCGTTGCCACCTATCGGAAGAACGTTATTGAAAAAGGGGTTCTCAAAACCTTGCTCTACGATCTGTCAACTGCGGATCGAGCAGGGGTGGAAACCACGGGGAACGGACAGAGAGTGGGATATTCCGAGCCCGTCAGCATCCGTCCCTACAGCTTTTATATTGACGGCGGTACGTGTAGTCCCGACGAGTTGAAAGGACAGCTTCGCGATGGCTTGTATATTACCGAATTCAAGGGAATGCATGCCGGTTGTAATGCTGTGACAGGGGATTTTTCCATTGAAAGCGCGGGGTATCTTGTGAAGGACGGAAAGCTCCGCGAAGCGGTAAAATCCTTTACCGTAGCGGGAAATTTCTTTGAGCTTTTGAAAAACGTCGAGGCAATTGCGGATAGAGTGGAATTCGGGATCCCGTCCGGCTTTACCGTGTTCGGCGCACCCGACACGCTGGTTCGAAATATGAGTGTCGCGGGAACGTAAAAACCTATTGACAGCGATCGTTTTTTGTGATATAATAACATCTAAATAAAATCTTTGTGAGAAAAGGAAGAAAAAACATGAAGAACACAGAAAAAACAATGGACAAAATCGTTGCGTTATGTAAGACGCGCGGCTTTATTTTCCCCGGCTCCGAGATCTATGGCGGTTTGGCGAACACGTGGGATTACGGACCTCTGGGCGTTGAGCTGAAGAACAATGTCAAGAAGGCTTGGTGGAAGAAATTTGTTCAGGAAAATAAATATAACGTAGGTCTGGACGCCGCTATTCTGATGAACCCTCAGACATGGGTGGCATCGGGACACCTTGCGGGCTTCTCCGATCCGCTGATGGACTGCCGTGAGTGCCACGGGCGCTTCCGTGCCGATAAGCTGATCGAGGAGTGGTGCGGAGAGACGGGATTTGAGCTTCCCAAGCCCATCGATGCATTCTCTCATGACGAGATGAACGCGTTTGTGGAGGAGCATAACATTCCTTGTCCTACCTGCGGAAAGCACAACTTTACCGATATCCGTCAGTTCAATCTGATGTTCAAGACCTTCCAGGGTGTTACCGAGGACGCGAAGAACACCGTATATCTTCGTCCCGAGACGGCGCAGGGTATCTTTACCAACTTTGTAAACGTACAGCGCACCACCCGTAAGAAGCTGCCCTTTGGAATTGCGCAGATCGGAAAATCCTTCCGTAACGAGATCACCCCCGGCAACTTCATCTTCCGTGTTCGTGAGTTTGAGCAGATGGAGCTGGAGTTCTTCTGCAAGCCCGGCACTGACTTGGAGTGGTTCAACTACTGGCGTAGCTTCTGCCGCGATTGGCTGCTTGCCATTGGTCTGAAGGAGGAAAATCTCCGTCTGCGCGACCATGATCCTGAGGAGCTTTGCTTCTATTCCAAGGCAACCACCGACTTTGAATTTTTGTTCCCCTTCGGATGGGGTGAGCTGTGGGGTGTTGCCGACAGAACCGATTACGACCTGACACAGCATCAGAACACCTCGGGTAAGGATCTGACCTACTTCGATCAGGAGACGGGTGAGCACTACGTTCCTTACGTGGTTGAGCCCAGCCTTGGTGTGGAGAGAAGCGTGCTCGCCGTTCTGTGTGACGCGTATGATGAGGAGATCGTAGATCCCGAGAAGAACGACGTTCGCGTGGTCATGCATCTGCATCCCGCTCTGGCACCCTTCAAGGCAGCAGTTCTTCCTTTGTCCAAGAAGCTTGCCGATGGTGCAGGCGCCATCTATGATGAGCTGTCTAAGTATTTTAGCGTTGATTACGACGAGGCAGGCTCGATCGGTAAGCGCTACCGCCGTCAGGATGAGGTCGGCACTCCTCTTTGTATTACTTACGATTTCGAGTCCGAGACCGACGGTTGCGTAACTGTCCGTGATAGAGATACCATGGAGCAGGTACGTATTCCGATTGCTGAACTGAAGTCCTATATTGAAAAAGCGATCGAGTTCTGATCGATCGACCTCAAAAAGCTGTCCCGATATGGGGCGGCTTTTTGCCGCAATCATAAACCAAAATGATATTACATTCGGGGAAAAATCACTATGAAAACCTTTCGGCCTAAGCTTTTTACTTCACTGAAAACCTACAGCAAGGGGAAATTGGTCAATGATATCGTAGCAGGTATTATCGTTGCCATCATTGCGCTTCCTCTTTCCATCGCACTTGCAATCGCATCAGGCGTTTCTCCTGAAAAGGGAATCTATACCGCGATTGTCGCGGGATTTGTCATTGCCTTTCTGGGAGGAAGCAGCGTTAACATTTCGGGACCTACCGCCGCATTTGCGACGATCGTAGCAGGAGTCGTTGCTCAATTTGGATTGGACGGCTTGGTTCTTGCCACCCTGATGGCAGGCGTGATCCTGATCCTGATGGGTATCTGTCGCCTCGGCTCACTGATCAAATATATCCCTTATACCATTACCACGGGCTTTACCGCGGGTATCGCCGTAACGATCCTGATCGGTCAGATCAAGGATTTTCTGGGGCTTACCTTTGCTCCGGGAACCCACGCGGTTGAGACAATGGAGAAGGTGTCTGCCATAGTCAAGTCCTTTACGACCTTTAACTGGCAGGCGCTTCTTGTGGGCTTGATCGGTCTTGCAATCCTGATCGTATGGCCCAAGATTAAATATGTCAACAAGATCCCGGGTTCGCTGATCGCGGTGGTCGTTGGTGTTGTGATTGTAAAATTCTTGCCTCTGGAGGTCAACACCATTGGAGATCTGTACACCATCTCCCGCGATCTTCCTCGATTTGCTCTGCCTCAGTGGAATTTGGAGACCGTGAAGGCGGTTTTGCCCAGCGCCTTTACCATCGCAATGTTGGCGGCAATCGAATCTCTGCTGTCTTGTGTCGTTTCTGACGGAATGGTAGGGGATAAGCATAACTCCAATACCGAGTTGATCGCTCAAGGCGCGGGAAACCTGATGTCCGGCTTGTTTGGCGGCATTCCCGCAACGGGTGCTATTGCCCGTACGGCGGCAAACGTGAAAAACGGCGGACGCACCCCCATTGCGGGTATCGTACACGCCGTAGTTCTGCTGCTGGTTCTTGTTTTGCTGATGCCTTACGCTGCATGGATCCCCATGCCCATTATCGCGGCGATCCTCTTTATGGTCGCGTATAACATGAGCGAGTGGAGGCATTTTGTGAAGATCTGCAAAACCGCGCCCAAGAGTGATATTCTGGTTTTGGTTCTGACCTTTGGGCTGACGGTGATCTTTGATCTTGTGGTTGCCATTGCCGTAGGTATGGTGGTAGCAGTTGTTCTCTTTATGAAGAGAATGGCAGACGTGGCGCACATTCGTCCTTGGACAGCCGCGGATGAATACAGCGAGAGCGACGGAGGACGTCTTAAGGAGATTCCCGAGCGGACGGCTGTATTTGATATTGACGGACCGATGTTTTTTGCCGATTCGGACAAATTCGCAAGCTTCCCCATGAAGGACGGAGATCTTGTGATGATCCTCCGAATGAAAGACGTGCCCAGCATTGATATTTCCGCCGTCAGAACGCTGACCGACCTGCATCATACCTGTGAAAAGCGGGGAATGATCCTTTTGCTGTCCCATGTCAATGAGCAGCCCATGTCGGTCTTGAAAAAATCAGGCTTCTACGAGGAGCTTGGAGAGAGAAGTTTCTTGCCCAATATTGACGAAGCTCTTGCTTACGCCAAGGAGCTTTGTCAAGAAAATAAGTAAATAATACAAAGAAGCCCCGATCGGGGCTTCTTTGTATTTAGTCTTTTTGGGGAGCCTTCAGGAATTTCAGAAGATCGTACACGTTCTTTGCGGCAACGACATCGATTCCCGAAATATCCTCACAGGATGGCAGATTGTGGACGGGAACCACCGCACGGGTAAATCCCAGTCGAGCAGCCTCCCGCACCCGTTGCTCTACGTTGGCAACGCCGCGGCATTCTCCCGCAAGTCCAAGCTCGCCGATTGCAATGAGATCATCGGGAATGATACGGTCGGTCATGGAAGAGATCAGAGCCAAGGCAATGCCCAGATCGGAGGCAGGCTCATCGATGTGCATACCTCCAATGACGTTCAGGTACACGTCGTGAGAGGAAAATTTCAGACCGAGCCGCTTTTCCAGCACGGCAAGGATCAGATAGGTTCGGTTATAATCAATACCGTTGGAGGTCCGGCGCGGAGCGGGGAAGGCGGTGGGAGTGACCAATGCTTGAATTTCCGCCACCAGAGGACGTGTGCCCTCTAAGGTGCAGACAGCACAGTTGCCCGATGTATCGGCAGGACGGTCGGCAAGGAGCATTTCCGAGGGATTGGGAACCTCCCGAAGTCCCGCGTCGGTCATTTCGAATACGCCGATCTCGTTGGTGGAGCCAAAACGGTTTTTGTTGGCACGAATGATTCGGTAGGACTGTCGCTTATCTCCCTCAAAATTCAGTACCGCGTCTACCATGTGCTCCAGTACCTTGGGACCCGCGATGCCGCCCTCCTTGTTTACGTGTCCTACAAGAATGACGGAAATGCCTTCGGATTTTGCCTTGGAAATAAACGCCATGGCAACCTCCTTGACATTGGAAATGCTACCCGGAGCGGATGCGATCCGATCAGAATACATGGTCTGTACCGAGTCGGCAATGATCACGTCGGGGGAGAGCTTTTTCGCCTCGGAGAGAATATGCTCAATGTTGGTTTCGGTAAGAATATATAAGCGGGTTCCGTTGACCTTCAACCGTTCTGCGCGGAGCTTGATCTGTCCACGGGATTCCTCACCTGACACATAGAGGACAGTTTTGTTGGCACCCAGCGTATCGCAAATTTGAAGCAAGAGCGTGGATTTTCCGATGCCGGGCTCGCCCGAAAGAAGAACCACGGATCCTGTGACAAGACCGCCGCCCAGAACGCGATCCAGCTCAGCAAGACCTGTTTGGGAACGGATATAATCGGGGGCTTGCAGTTCGGAAAAAGGGGCGGCATGGCTCTCACTGCCTCGAAGAACCGAGACGCGGGAGGGAGATGCGGAAGAAGGCTCTTTTTCTACCACGTCCTCCACAAAGGTGTTCCATGAATTGCAACGGGGGCATTTACCCAGCCACTTTGGACTTTCATACTCACATTCCGAGCAAATAAAAACGGTTTTGATTCCTTTCATTTTAACCTCCGCGTCTGTTTGGCTTCTCATGAAATTATTATACAATAAAATCGAAAAAAAATCAAGAGTTGGAAGGGGATAAATTTTGCAGGATCGACATACCGATTACCAACGCCAGCTGCTGCTGATAACATTCATTTATCAGTCTGTTACACTCCTCCGTGTTGGATAGAAATCCACATTCCACAAGAATGGCGGGACAGTGCAATCTGTCTAACAGATAGATGTTTTCTCCTGCGGATTTGATTTGCCTGTCGTTGTCCTTCTGAAGTGTGTCTCGTGTGAGGCTTTGAATGTCCTGCGCCAATTCTTGTGAGATGGGGGAGTAGCGCGAATAATAGACCTGAAGTCCGCTATACTGAGCATGCGGAAAAGAATTCATATGAATACTGATAAAAATGGCGGCTTCATTTTCTTCGGCTATTTTCTTTCTGGTGGCGAGATCCTGAGTCTTCTTGTGACCGCGGTAATCTGAATTTTTGTCATAAAGGAGAATATCCTTCTCCCTTGTCATAACACATCGGATCCCGTTTGCTGTCAGGATTTTTTGCAGCTTTTGAGCGATTTGAAGATTCAGGTCTTTTTCCAACACCCCGTTTTTTCCGATCGCCCCGCAATCCTCCCCTCCGTGTCCTGCGTCAATGACTACAACGGGGAAGAAAGTGGGAGATGACTCTGCGGGAGTATCCTTTTTTTCTAAGCGATCCCGAATAAAAGAAAGAAGAAGCAGAGAAAAAAGGAAGACGAGGATAAAAGCACCGTAGCGAAGCAAATATTTTCGCGAATCGCTGAATTGAATTTTCATAAAGGTTCTCTCCAAAACAAAATGACGGTATAAAAATATATGATACCGTATGAACAAAAAACACAAAAGGACAGGGGAAAAAAGAAGAAAATTTATCAAATAAAAAAAGAAAAAATTGTTGACAAACGAGGGGGATTTTGATATAATATACTTTAATAAATAAAATCTACCCGAATAACAATGGAGGTTAAAAAATATGGATTACAGCCAAAAATTTAGCAAAGAGGGACTGACCTTTGATGACGTACTGCTGGTACCCGCCAAGAGTGACGTTCTTCCCGCTGATGTGTCCTTGAAAACCAGATTGACCAACAAGATCACCTTGAACATTCCCGTGCTCAGTGCGGCAATGGATACGGTCACTGAGGCAAATCTTGCGATCGCGATCGCTCGTGAGGGCGGCGCCGGAACGATCCATAAGAATATGTCCATTGAAGCGCAGGTTGACCACGTGGATCGCGTAAAAAGAAGTGAGAACGGTGTTATTACCAATCCCATCTTCCTTGGCGCAGATAACTACGTGTATGAAGCAGAGCAGCTCATGCGCAAGTTCAAGATTTCGGGTGTTCCGATCTGTGACGACCAGAAGCGTGTGATCGGTATTATTACCAACCGCGATATGAGATTCCTGACCGATTTCAGCGGTAGGATCTCCGACGTGATGACCAAGGAAAATCTGGTTACCGCTCCTGCGGGAACCACGCTTCCCGAGGCGCAGGAGATCCTTCGCCATCATAAGATCGAGAAGCTTCCGTTGGTTGACTCAAAT
>JAZNVA010000145.1:0-1729 GCA_045592565.1 Eubacteriales bacterium
CCCGAGGACGTTTCCGACGAGGGCATGAAGCTGATCGCCCGCGAAATGGCGAAGAAGATCCAGGACGAGGTCAAGTACCCCGGGCAGATTAAGGTGAATCTGATCCGCGAATCCCGTGCAGTCGACTATGCCAAGTAATAAGCGGCGTATTGCGGCGTTGCTCCTCGAAAGCGGCTCGACGTAGAATACTACGCCTTCGCCTTGCTTTCTGCGGTGCGCCTTGTACCCGAAATTTTTTCTCGGTCTGTGTTTGGGAAACCCTTGATTTATATGGGTTTTCGCACTTTTAAAAAACCAAATTTTGTTGCGAATACGTGATAGTAACAGAGCAAAAGGCACGTACCACCTACGACAATATTTTGCGCTTGACTGACGATCCCGACGTACGAGATCCCATCAAATTTCTCCGTGAGCGAGAGATCGTTCATTTCCAACGGTTCGGCGATGCCATTCGTGTGGCGCAGGACAACTTGGATTCCAAAAATTTTTATGCGATCAATCCCTCCTACGACAAGAGAAAATAATCAAAAAGGCAGCTTCGGCTGCCTTTTTCTCTTTTTTTCTTTACATTTTGAAAAAGATGTGATACAATAAAGAAAAAAAGGACGAAAGACTGTACCATAATGGACTTCCTGCAACACCGATTCCTTTGTTACGAAAAGAAAACCAATTCCTTTCTGCTTCTGGGATATCCCCTTTTACTTTCCCCCACCGAATCATATATTCTGAAGCAGATCCTACAGCACGGCGCGCAAGACGCCCAGACCTTATCCGTAGGCAACCGAGGTACACTCACCCGAGGCGCCGTTGCCGTGCATATCTGCTCCATCAACCGCAAGGCATCTCAGATCAGCGACAGGAAGCTTGTGGAGTTTCGGAACAACGCATACCGTCTGTCGTCCCGTATGTAAAAGGTGAGGATCCTATGAAACAAAATTACCAACAAATGCTGGACGCCTTGATCGATGCCGAATGCTCAGAGGGGCGCCGTCCATCTCTTTTACTTCACGCCTGCTGTGCCCCCTGCTCCTCCTACGTATTGGAATATCTGACAAGTCAATTCCAGATCACTGTGTTTTTTTACAATCCAAACATCTCCCCAAAAGATGAATACGAATTTCGGGAGGCTGAACTGAAGCGTCTGATCACGGAAATGGGACTTACAGAGCAAGTGAAGATCTTATATTCTAACTACGACCCGGAGGAATTCAATCGAATTGCTTTCGGTCTGGAGGATCAGCCCGAGGGGGGGAGCCGTTGCGCGCAATGTTACCGTTTACGGTTGCGGAAAACTGCAACGGTTGCGGCAGAGAGAGGCTTTGATTTTTATACGACCACTCTTTCCATCAGTCCTTACAAGAACGCCGATTGGCTCAATGAGATCGGCGCGGAGGAAGCCAAACAAGCAGGGGTGCGCTATCTCTTCTCCGACTTCAAAAAGAAAAACGGATACAAGCGATCCTGTCAGCTGTCCGAGCAATATGGACTATACCGTCAGGACTACTGCGGCTGTATCTATTCCAAGCGGGAAGCTGAAAAACGCCAAGCAAAAAAGAGCGTTGAAATATGATATTATTTTTTATTATTTATAATGACTTATTATAATTATCATTTTCTGATATATTATTTTTTACAAACGGCAACCACAAATGAACAAGTCCGTTAAAAACGGACAATTGAAAAAAACAGCCTCCTATGGTAGAATTAAAGTACTACCATAGGAGGTTTT
>JAZNVA010000146.1:0-4628 GCA_045592565.1 Eubacteriales bacterium
GCTCCCGTGGAGAAGGCGATCTGGAGATTGAAGCCCCCCGTATAAGCGTCCACATCCAGCACCTCTCCCGCAAAGTAAAGTCCCGCGCAAAGCTTGGACTCCATGGTCTTGGGGTTGATCTCGGACACGGAAACGCCGCCCTTGGTCACGATCGCCTCGTCAATGGGGCGGAAGCCGTCCAAGGAAACGGTAAGGGAACGGATCACGCTCACCAGCGCGGCGCGCTCCTCCTTCGTCACCGAATTGACCTTCTTTCTCGGATCGATCCCCGACCGTCGGATCACAACGGGGATCAGCTTCTGGGGGAGCAGATCTCCCAGCGCGTTGACAAAATCCTTATTGCAATACTTGGCAAAATCCGAAAGGATCCGCCCGTCCAGTGTTTTCTCGTCCAGCGCGGGCTTGAGATTGATCCGCGCCTCGTATTTTTTCTCGCTGATATCGGGAATATGCGCCGAGGCGGACAGGATCATGGGGCCCGTCAGCCCGAAATGGGTAAACATCATCTCCCCGAAATCCTCAAAGACTGTCTTGCCGCTGTCCTGATCTACCACCCGCAAGGACACGTTTTTCAAAGAAAGTCCCTGCAGCTCTCCGCAGGTCTTATCTCGGCTCACAAGGGGAACCAATGAGGGCTTCAGGTCGGTCACCGTATGCCCCGCCTGCCGTGCCAGACGGTATCCGTCTCCGTCCGAGCCCGTTCTGGGGTAGGACATTCCTCCCGTACAGACGATCACGCGGTCGAAGGGAAGCTCCTCTCCCGCCGCGCGCACGCCGCGAACGGCTCCGTCCTCTATCAGCAGAGCTTCTACCCGACGGTGGTCCACCGCCACGCCCCGCTCCCGACAAGCGCTCTCCAAACACCGAACGATGTCTCCCGCCCGATCGGACACAGGAAACACCCGCCGTCCGCGTTCCACCTTCAACGGTACGCCCGCCTCCTCGAAAAAGGTACGGGTATCCTCGCAGGACAGAAAGCTCAGCGCGCTATAGAGAAATCGGGGATTGGTTGGCACGTTTTGTAAAAACTCGTTCAGGGTGCTGTCGTTGGTCACGTTACAGCGTCCCTTTCCCGTAATTCTCAGCTTTTTTCCGCAGGCGCTTCCCCGCTCCAGCAGGGTAACGCGGGCGCCCGTATCCGCGCAATAAATCGCCGCCATCATACCCGCGGCTCCGCCTCCCACGACGGCAACGTTGATCTGTTCCATTTCTTATCCTTGGTTTTTATCGTATACGTCGTATTCGTCCCAGATCTCCTCCAGCAGGCGCAGACGGATCTTCAGATCCTCTTGCTTTTTGCGGGAGACCGCCACGATGATGGCGTTGAGGATACTCAGGGGCGCCACCAAGGAATCCACAAAGGACGCCATATCGCTCTTGGCGATCAGCAGCTGATCCGCCTGCGGCGCGATGGGCGATGCCACGCTGTCGGTAATGGTGATCACGTCCGCGCCCGCGTGAGCGGCATAGTCCACGGCGTGAATGATCCGCTTGGAATAACGGGGGAAGCTGATGGCGATCATCACGTCGTCCTCCCGAATACTCATCATCTGCTCAAACATCTCACTGCCCGATGCGGTCTGCACGAAGCGGACGTTATCGAAGATCATGCGGAGCCCGTGCGCCAGAAAGCTCGCCAGAGGCGAGGAGGCGCGCACGCCCAGAATATAGATGTTCCTTGCCGAAATAATGTGATCCACCGCCGCGTCAAACGCCTCACGGTCGATCCCCTCCAAGGTATGCTTGATCTTATCCGCATCGCCCAGAAGCACCTTGGAAAGAATATCCCCATCGCCGATGAGATTGTTGGTGACCTCCATGCGCTGAAAGGAGGTCAGCCGCGTACGGACGATCTCCTGCAGAGCGTGTTGAAATTCGGGGTATCCTTCAAAGCCCAGCTCGATGGCGAACCGAACCACAGTGGATTCGGACACGCGGACGATCTTGCCCAGCTTCGAGGCGGTCATGTACGCCGCCTTATCGTAATTTTCCAGAACGTAACCCGAGATCAGCTTCTGCCCCTTGGAAAAGGTGGGCATTCTCGCTTCGATCTCGCCTAACAGATTTCTCATGATTCTGTCCTCTTTTCGGTGAAATTTAGAGAAATAGACGTCATATTGATTTGCGTTATCCTTCCCCCGCCGTCAGCTTGATCAGCAGGGCGCGGTTATCGGGAACGTTCCCCTTCTCGGCTGCCTTGTTGCGGCGGATCTCGCCGCACTTCTCGCACCGATGGACGATCACAAAGCCTTTCTTGGGATCGGGCTCGGTTCGAATGGGGCGAAGGGGACCTCCGCAGGGATTGGCTCTGTCACCGGGATTGATATCCACGTGAAGCGACCACAGACAGTACGGGCAATGGTTGCGGGAGGTATAGCCCAAGGGAGGGACCTCCCGTCCGCAATGAGCGCAGACAAAGGACTCGTCCTTCTTGCTAAATCGCTTTTGTTCCAGATCCATGTCTCCTCCTCAGGTGTCAAGATAGCCGTCCAGCGCCCGTCTGTCAGCCTTCTCCAGCGGGACGGTGAGCGTCTCGTCCAGATAGGTATAAAGGCAAAGCGCGCCGTAAGGCTCGTCCTCGTAGCGAATATCCTCATTGTAATACACGTCGGCAAAGACCGCCAGCAGGACCCCGCTCTCGGTCAGCTCCGACAGAGACAGCTCCGCCGTACCCAAGTCAAAAACGAAGCGGCGGTAGTTATACATCTGCTTCCGATCCTTCGTCACCGAGGTGGGATGAACGCGCGTCATGGCAACCGAATCCGATCGGTCGCCCTCGTCTGTCCAGAGGTTGTCGTTCTCGTTCTCGGGCGTCAGGTCGGTAGCAAAGGTCAGCGACACGTCAAACAGCTCCTCCTCTCTGGATGGAACCTCCTCCAGATCATAGTCCTCCGTCAGCGCGCGAAGGGTGCTGTTGTTGTACCGCACCACGATCTGCACCTGATTCGCCTCGGGGATAAAGACACAGTCGGTCACCGAAAAATATCCGTAATTATCCTCTCCGCTGGTAATGGATCTCTGCTCCTGACGGAACATATACAGATCCTGTCCCTCCTTCTCATACGCCTCCGCCAACGCCTCGTTGGGGGTGAGGGCTTTCATAGATTTGGGATCTCCCGACGAGAAGATCCGCCAAAGAAGAAGAGCGATCACCGAAAAGATCACCGTAAAAAACAAGCCCTTGATTACCCGTCCCGTAATTCTGGCTCCTCTGGAAAGTCTTGACATTTCGACTCCTTTTGGGTATAATAATAGTATCCTCGGTCAAGTGCCGTAAAAATCGTTGTCATCCTTATTATTATACCATAGCTCCCCGCCGATTTCAAGTGGATTTTACAAGATACGGCAGGAAATCTTGCAAAAAGGAGTCCTATATGTACCAATACATTCCAAAACGAACCAATCAAACCGCCCGCAAGCTGATCCTTCTGTTTTTTGCGGGTGCGGCGGCGCTGATGCTGATCACCATGATCGCCCGCGCCGTTCCCTTCCGCTGGGTATTCCAGCTCATCGCGCTGTTTCTGCTCACCGCCGCGATCTTTCTGGTAACGCGGTACGTTACCAAGCTGTTCCTTTATCGGATCGAATCGGGGGATCTGACGGTGATCGAAACCGACACGCGCGGAAAAAAGAGGCTGACCGTGTGCCGCGTCGGGATCGCCAACGTCTCTCGCGTTCACCGTCTGACCGATCAGGCGCAGACAAAAGCCATCCTTGCCGAGCTGCGAGGGAACAAGATCAAGGTCTTTGACTACACGGTGGATCTCCGCCCCTCGGACAGTATTCTTGCGGTAGTGAACGAAGGCGGCGAGGACCTTGCCGTTCGGCTGTCCTTTGACGAGCAGCTCTTTGCTCTTTTGTCGCCTGAAACCCCGAGTGGGGAGGAGTGAGCCGCCGCAGGAGAATCTCCCTGCGACCTCTGTCATATGCAAACCGAAGGATTGTGATAACGCGCAAGCCGAAGGTTTGTGACGACTTGCGTAGCAAGTCTGTCATCCTGAGCCGAATTCTACGCGGGGGGAACGGTACACAAAAAATCGAAGGATCTGTCTGCGAAGCAGACTTATCTGTCAACGTCAAAGGGACTTGCGACCTCCGAAAGCGAGTGGAATTTTGCCTTCGGCAAAAAGATTCTTCGACTCTTTGTGTAAGGAATACCAATATTCTTCCTACGCTCAGAATGACACGCTTCGCGTGTGGCGTGACCGAGCCGCCGTCATACGCAAGCCGCAGGCTTGTGACAATGCGCAAACCGAAGGTTTGTGACGACTTCGCAACGCGAAGTCTGTCATCCTGAGCCGAATTCTATGCGGGGGGAACGGTACACAAAAAATCGAAGGATCTGTCTGCGAAGCAGACTTATCTGTCAACGTCAAAGGGACTTACGACCTCCGAAAGTGAGTGGGATTTTGCCTTCGGCAAAAAGATTCTTCGACTCTTTGTGTAAGGAATACCAATATTCTTCCTGCGCTCAGAATGACACGCGTCGCGTGTGGCGTGACCGAGCCGCCGTCATACGCAAGCCGCAGGCTTGTGACAATGCGCAAACCGAAGGTTTGTGACAATGCGCAAGCCGCAGGCTTGTGACGACTTGCGTAGCAAGTCTGTCATCCTGTGCCGAATTCTAC
>JAZNVA010000147.1:0-2993 GCA_045592565.1 Eubacteriales bacterium
CTGCTTTATGGAAGGCACCCATTTCGGGCGCTTTTTTATTATTGGATGTTTCGCCCTCTGCGGAGGGCGACCGCCGCTCTCGTCGGCTCCGACAAGCTTTTGAAACAGCTTGACCAAAACCTTTTCCTGCTGCGCGTGATCCGTTTCTTATTCTAAAAATCCGAGGGCGCGGACGGTGAGGACGCATTCATCGGTATCAGGCGTGACGCGGAAGGAATTGATCCAATCCTCATTATCCGAAAGGTCGAATTCGTATCGATGCATTCCGTCATCGGTGATCGTCTCCGAAAAGGTGAGCGGATCGGAATGTTTGCGCGTCAGCGTGACGTTCAGCTTGGTGGGATACGCCGCTCCGCTGACCGCCATCTCCACGTAAAATTGATTGTAGCTCGGTGAAAACCACTGTCCCGCCGCCAAGGAAGCGCCCGTTTCGGGAGCGGAGCCGAAGGTCACGCCGTTCTCGGTATTGCGGATATTGAAGCCGTAGAAATTCACAAAGATCTCGGGCTCTGTCCTGATCTCAAATTTTTCTGCCTTCACGGGGAGCAGATACTGCCGATAGCTGTACTCCTCACCAAGCTTTCCCTGAGGAAGCGCCGCGATCTGATCCTTGACGGCATCCAACATCTTCTCCGCGATAAAATCGTGTCCGCGGTCACCGGGGTGGGTACGGAATTCCACCGCGCCTCCCGCCGCCATCTTATCGTATTCGGGGTACTCGTTGAAGGCATGATAAGGATTCTCATAGCCTCTCGTAAAATGAATACAGGATACATCGATGGGTGTCAGTCCGTGCTTTTTCGCCATTTTCTCGTGAACGGGCCACATATAGGCGCGAAGGTTGGGGCAGACCACCACCGCCTCGGGACGCTTGTATTTTGCGATCAGCTCATAAAGCACGTCGAAAAACAGCCCGATGGACGTATCGTCATTGGCAACGGTATTGCCGCCTCCCACGAACACGGAGATCACGTTGGGCTTAAAGGTCAGAAGGACCTCCTTCATGTGGGCGTATTCCTCGGAGGACGTATAATCCTCCCGTGTCGCTCCCTCCACACAACGACGCTCATAGGTGGCGTGGTTCTCTCCCAGCGCCTCTACCTCGCAATCAAAGGTTTCCGAAAGCTTTGCCTGAAAACGGTGAAAATAATCCTTCTCGGGCGCCGTTGCCGCCATGCCCCAGAAGCCCTCGGTCTGCCAACCGGGGAAAGGTCCGTGACGAAGATAAGAGTGTCCGATGGCGTAATATCTGATATGGTACATTGTTTCCTCCCCCAAGCGGCGAGGCTTCGCCGCGTTTTTCGCGGATACAAAAGATCCGTCCTGCCATAGCATATCACATTTTTTCCCCGATGTCAAGGAAAAGAAAAAACTAAGTGAAAAATCTGTTGCAATTTGTCGCAATCTGTGGTATACTGAAAGGGTACCACGGAACCATTCTTACGGAGGCATACCTACTATGAAGGAAATTCAGAACGCGAAGGATTTTGAGAGCCGCATCAAGCGGGTGCTCATTACCAAGGAAGAAATCGAAGAAGCCATTGCCAAGGCAGGCAAGGAGCTGGACAAGATCTACGACGGCAGACCGATCCTGCTGGTGAGCATTCTTAAGGGCGCATTCGTCTTTATGGCAGACCTCTGCCGCGCCGTCTCGGTTCCCTGCGAGATCGGATTTATGTGCGCCAAGAGCTATTATCAGGGCACGACCTCCTCGGGAGTTGTACAGATCACCATGGATCTGGAGCAGGATGTCAGCAACTATCACGTCGTGATCGTGGAGGACATCATCGACACGGGACGGACGCTGAACGACGTGGTCAAGCTCCTCAAGGCGAGAAATCCCCTCTCCCTGCGCGTTATCACTCTGCTGGACAAGCCCTCCCGCCGCGTTGTGGATTTCAAAGCGGACATCTCGCTTTTTACCGTTCCCGATTATTTTGTCATCGGCTACGGTCTGGACTGCGGCGAGTTCTTCCGCAATCTTCCCTACATCGCCGAATACGGAGAATAAAATAAAAATCCCCCGGTCGAACCGGGGGTATTTCATTTTCGGGTAAAACCCTAATGTTACTGGCTACGCACAAGTGCGTCGTGTATTGGCCTGCCAGCCATGCAATTGTTACTTGCTACCCGTTAAACGGGTTTCACCATAAGCCTCCCTTGTGTAAAGGGAGGTGGCAGCCGAAGGCTGACGGAGGGATTGTAAAAAAGCCCAAAATAGCAGTAAACAATCCCTCAGTCGCTAACGCGACAGCTCCCTTTACACAAGGGAGCCTTTGGACGCGTTCGTGCATCTTTAGGGGTATGGGCTTTGCCCGATGCCTTTGTAATACAAAGGCGAAACTTGCGATAAAACGGAACGACAAATTTTCATTTAGCAAATAGTTGAATTAATCAAAAATTACAATATATGGAGGAATTAAAATGAATAAAATTCAAAAAAGAGATTTATTGGGATTTTTTGTTTTTTTGCTGATTTTAGTTGCTATTTTTTGTATATCTGTTTTTGTATATCCAATGTGTTTGACAAGTGAAGGCTATTCGGGTGAACATGTTACCCCAAACCTGAAAGAAATAATAAAATCTATGTTGTTCTTTATTCCAATTATATTATCTTTTTTTGCTGCAATATATCTCTATTATTTTGCTTTCAAATTCAAGAGATTTAATAAGTTGGTTTTTCCGTGTATTGTTATTGATGCTACGGTTTTAGTATTTTTGGGTGGTATCGCATTATGCGGTGGAGCTTTTTTGTGGTTAATGTTTTTAATAATTCCCGCTTCTTTTGTCTTGTTCATTTTAGGAATTATTTTTGGTTGGAAACTTGATAACAAATCCAAAAAGGCATAAAAAATTCAACAGATTTCAGTTTATCGAATATATAAAGATCCCCGACAGACGTTTTAAAAATCTGTCGGGGTTATCTCTTTGTTTTCTGAGGATCAAATATCGCTTATCCGTAGGGGCGTTCTTTGAACGCCCGCGGACGAACA
>JAZNVA010000148.1:0-4077 GCA_045592565.1 Eubacteriales bacterium
GGGAAGAGCGTATTCCGCCTTGATCTCCTCGGGAGCAATGCCCTTCAGGAAGCAATGGAAGGATGCTTCCATGCTCTCAAAGATTTCGGGACGGAACCCCCACATATTCATGGAAACCAAAGTATCTCCCTCAAGGATTCCGCTGTCCGCATCGCAGATCACACCTGCCTCGTCTACGGTGATCTTATAGGTCTCGGTCACCGACGCGAGATTTCCATCCTTTATCCCACAAACACCGCGAGTAACGGCGCCGTTGCGACTGACAGTATTCTTCAGATAATACGCTACCATGGTTGCCTCTCCCGCCTTCAGCTTCAGAAGCTGCTCATGCATGACGCCAAATGCATCTGCACCGTAAAAATCGTCGGCGTTGATCACCGCAAAGGGCTCACGAACCGCATCCTTGGCGCAAAGCACTGCGTGAACCGTTCCAAAAGGCTTGACACGCTCCGCGGGAATTCGGTAAAAGGAAGGAAGGCTGGAAAAATCCTGATAAACAAAGGCGATCTCTACCCCCTCAATATCCTTGCAAAAGCCCTCAACGATGCTCTGATGCTCGGGCTTGATCACAAACACCAGCTTATTGAATCCCGCGCGAATCGCGTCGTAGATAGAATACTGCATCAAAATCTCTCCGTGGGGACCGATTCCGTCCACCTGCTTGTTTCCACCATAACGGGAGCCAAGTCCTGCCGCCATAATCAAAAGTGTCGTTTTTTCCATGACTGTTTCCTCTTTTCCTATCGAATTTCTATCTAAAATATCGGTTCAATACTTCTACGCGATCATTTTACCATAAAAAAAAGAATGTGTCAACAAGCCATCCGTATTTTGACGAAATAAAAAAGGAATCCTTGGAAATTCGGAAAAAGAATTGACTTTCTCCTCTCCCTATGCTATAATTTTCCTTAATTACAAATCAAAAGAGGAAATCCACCCATGAGTATTACAACGGTTTTATTTGATCTGGACGGCACACTGTTGCCCATGGATCAAACCACATTTATGAAGGACTATTTCGGCAGACTCGCCCGCAAGCTTGCCCCTCACGGCTATGACCCGAAGGAGCTGATCGACGCCATTTGGGCGGGAACGGCTGACATGGTGAAAAATGACGGAGCAGTCCTCAACGAGACGCGATTCTGGAATCGTTTTGAATCGATTTTCGGAGATCGTGTCAAGGAAGATATCGCCCTTTTCGACGAATTTTACCGAGAGGAATTTGATCGGGTACGGGCATCCTGCGGCTACAATCCCGCCGCGGCAAAGGCGGTTCGCCAAATCAAGGAAATGGGATTCCGAATCGCGCTTGCCACCAATCCCCTCTTCCCATCCATGGCAACCGAGAGCCGCATTCGGTGGACAGGCTTGGAACCGAAGGAGTTTGAGCTTTACACCACCTATGAAAACACGGGCTACTGTAAGCCCAATCCCGCGTACTACTTGGACGTTTGCAACCGATTGAATGTTACGCCGAAGGAGTGCGCCATGATCGGAAACGACGTAGGCGAAGACATGATCGCCAAGGATTTGGGTATGAAGGTCTTTTTGCTGTCGGACTGTCTGATCAACAAAGAAAACAAGGATATCTCGATCTATCCCAGAGGAAGCTTTGAGGAGCTTCTGCATTGGATCGGTACCCTTTGAGAAAAACGAAAAAACGGCTGACATGCATGATGCAGGTCAGCCATTTTTTATTTCATTTCACGCTCAGTACGATCTCGGCACAGTCAATTTTCAATCGTCTGCAAATCTCCGCTTCCCTGCTGTGGCAGGTAAAGATCAGACATTGGAGCCGATTTTCCGAAAGCTTCCCCAGCAGGGAGAGGATCCGCTCCAAACGGCGGTCATCCACTTGACAGAAGGTCTCGTCCATCAGCAAGGGCGGAAGCTCCTCACCGAAAATTTGCATCATCAGCGCGATCCGAAGAGAAATGTACGCCGCATCTCGTGTTCCACCGCTTAGAAGATCCGCATCGGTTGCCGCCTGATCTCCCTCTACCAGAGAAAGACTCATGGAGCTTGCCACTCGCATCTGCTCATACCGTCCGTCGCTGATATACTCCATCATGCCGCCCGCATTTCGGCTGATGACGGGAGTCAAATTACCTCGCATTGCTTCCCCCGCTTGACGAAGTCCTTCCAGCGCCCCCTCTACGGCATCACAGTAAAAGGTATCCGCCTCAAGCTCGGCATACAGATCGTTCAACCGATCCGCGATCACCATGGGATCCTCCCCTTTGGCGTTGCGGCTGATCAGCTCATTACGCAGTTGCTCCCCTTGAATCCTCAACAAACGAACCTTCTCCGCATAAGCGCTCCGATCCCGTCTCGCCCGTTCTACCGCTTCGGGAGAAAAATCCTCCCCGAGGATCAGTCCCGCTCTTAACTCCGCTTCATTATATGGCAAGAGGATCTGGCGGTCATTTTCTACCAGCTGCGCCAGAAGTGTTTCTTGCTGTTGCAGGGCGCGGTCCTTTGTCAGATACGCATCCAATCGGCGCATCTCATCCCAAGCCGCCTCCACGGTAACAGGGACAGCTTCGTTGGTTTTGATCAGGGCATCACGCAGCGCACGTCTGGCGTCCACCTCCATATCCTTTGCGGTAAGCTCCTCGGCTTTGCGAGCCAAGCGCTCCTCCCCGATCCTTCGATCCTTGTCTCGCTCCTTCTCACACAAAACCAAGAGTGTATCCAATTCATGGATCGAAACGCCATAGTCCGCCTCCAGCTTTTTCAAGGAACGGCGCCCTGAAAGAAGAAGGATCATCGCCGCGATCGCTCCCGCAATACCCGCGCCCGCAAACAGCAGCAGAAGCAGTTGGCTCAGCCACAAAAAAGCTCCAACACCAAGGGCGATCAGCGCGCCACACACCGCAAGAAAAATTCTCCCCCACGTCTTACGCCGTCCCGCGTCCTTGACCGTCTTCAGGATCCCATCCTTGCCCCCATCGACTTCCATCCGCTGTGCCAGTTCCAGACGAGCCTTGTCCGCCGTCTCCTGCTCTGCTTTTGTATAGGCGGCGCGCGTTCTGTCCAGAGCGGTCTCCGCGCGCTTCAAGCTCTCAGCCAAAAGCCGCAGACTTGTGACGTCCATCACCGTCGGTTCATAATCGGTGAGACGCTCGCGAGCGGAAAGCGCCCGACGCTCCTCGCGAACACAAGAAAGCTTCTTTTCGTTTTCCCGCATGGCGTCAAAACGGCGAAGGACCTCCAGCTTGGCGATCTCCTTTTCCAGATTTTCCGCTTCGGTCAGCTTTTCCTCACAAAGCCGAAGCTGTTTTCCATTGGTATCCAGCTTTCCCGCGATCTCGATCTTTCGAAGATGATTGTCGGTAGCCTCGTCCAACCGTCCCTTCTGCTTATGAATGTCGTTTTCCAGCTCGAACAAGCGTCCGCCCGATCCCTTTTTATACCGATACCGAACCCGAATATCCTCCAGCTTGGCAATGATCTTATCGATCTCTACCGATTCATCCGCCGAGGTCAGAAGATTCTGAATGGCGGTCGCTTCCTTTTTTCCGCTGATCCCCGCACACATGGCTTGTCCCACGGCACAGCTATTCTCAAAGACCTCTCGCGGAACGCCCAAAAGAGCCTCTCCCGGAATTTCTCCCGCAAAAACGGTCTCCCCGTCACGCACACGGCTGACCGTCACTCGCTCGGAAGCGCGTCCGCGCTCCACGACACTTCGGTCGATCTGGTAGATCTCCTCTCCTACAAGCACCTGCATCCGTCCCGCCGCCCGATGTCCGTCACGGCTGACAGCGCGCTCTCGCTCCGAACTGCCCCGCTTGGGCAATCCGTAAAGCATGAACTTGATAAAAGACCAAACCGTACTTTTTCCCGATTCATTTTCTCCCTGAATGACCGTCAACCCCTCTCCGGGCTTGATACAAAGATCCTTCAGCAGTCCGAATTCCTCTATATACAGCTCGATCAACCTCATTTTTCCATCCTCCTTCCGGGGATCCGCCGCCCATCAATGGCGGCAAGTCCGATCTGCAGGGACAGGGCGGCACGACGGCGTACCTCAGGATCGTCATCGATCAGCTTCGGCAACAGCGCCTTATAAAA
>JAZNVA010000149.1:0-2296 GCA_045592565.1 Eubacteriales bacterium
GAAACCCAAAAACATAAAAACCCCCCCGGAGGGGGCCCCGACAGGCGGCTGGATCCATTTGTATTATTCCCCTGCGGGGATCTGTCCGTTGGGCAGGAGCGGAACCTCAGGCAGGTCTACACCCTCTCCGTCGGGGCTGACCGGATTGACATCTGTAGCATAGTACTCCGCTTCGTAGCTCTCACTCTCACTGCCGCTATCGCTATTGCTCTCAGGTGGCTCAGAGGATTGCCCTCCGTCATCCTTCTTTTCGTCCTTGCCGCATGCGGCAAAAACGACTACAATCAACGCAAAAACTAACGCGATTGCAAAAAATCGTTTCATATCGTATCCCTTCCGATCTCCACACATAAGAGAGATCCGATCCTTTCTTCTTATTTTGGATTCCGTTGCTTTACTTTACGTAATTCGCAAGGCATACGGCGTATTGAATATACGCCTGTGTCAACGAATCGGTACTGCCCGCATCTTTCAGACAATGGAGTCCGGTAATCTTCAGGTTTTCCTTCCATGCACCGGTGTTATCCAACATTCTGATCATAACAACACGTCCGAGCTCCTGGATTCCAAGAGGGATCTCCACCGTTCCGTCCACGATCTCCGCGATCTCATATTCTCCTCGACCGTAGGCTCTGCTTCTGTCCACACGGTACGCCACCGAGGTGATGCCGGGATAGGGCGCGGTGATCTTCAGCTTCAGTGTAGGAGTAGGATCGGTGATCAGTTCCACACCCGTGAAGACTGCCTCATTGGGATTGCTATAGGATACGACCCCGTTTGGCCATTTCACAGAGGAAAGTGCACCCACACCCGCATTGCAAAGGGCGTCAGTCTTGTAATTCTTTGCCTTCTGCTGTTCAGCGCCGTATTTCAGCAACGCTTTGGCAAGAGACACCAGCTTTGAGTCTCCCGAGGCAGCAATCAGATATTTGCAATAATCGCGGACGCTGACCGTTGCGGTTTCGCTATCGCCCCAATTCTCACTGCTCCAGGTAAAGGTCAGCTCATCCCCAAGCATATGGGGATCTACATTGTAAGTATATTTGATCCGTCCATCCTCGTTGATACCCGATATTGACTTGGGTGTACCGCCCGCTACGGATACCGTCATTTTGGCGTCGGTAGCATCGGCAATATCCTTTGCCCAGACGTTGACTGCAGCTCCGTTGGTCAAGGTAACGGATACGCCGTCCAGAATCTGATCGTAAGGAATATATTTTCTTTCCATAGATGCCATCCATGCCGCCACGTAAGGCATGGTCAGAATATATCCGTCCTTATTCAGGTGAAGCATATCATCCCTATCCATGTATTTGGTGCCGGTATTATCGGTATCGATCAGATCGTTAAACGCCTGATCGTCAAACATATTCAGATAAGGAACGCCCCACTTTTCACAAATCGCTATCGTAAGGTCGATATAAGCTCGCATAGTGGTCATGTTCTGACATTTTGCAGCCGATCCGCCCTGCATTGCCTCAGGCATCTGGAACAAAATAATAAAACCGACAGTCGCGTTAGGATAAGCCCGACGTGCCACCGAGAAGGTATACTCCAGCGCACCCGCGTAGGTTCTGACGTCAAACCCGTCAAAATCCGACGTCATAGCGCCCATCTGAACGCCGTCACGGTTAATGTCGTTGACCCCTCCATCGAGGATCACGTATTCCACCGCTTCCCTTTCCTTTACGGTTTTAGCACTGATCTCTTTATTGATCTGATTACAGATAAAGGGACCGTTTCCTCTGTCGCCAATAAAGTTAGAGATCTGATGTCCGCCAATGCCGTAGTTTTTATACGTCATAGAATATGCCTTGGCAATTCTGCCCGGCCATCCGTCCGCCGATTTGTCACGAGACGCATACATCAGTGAATCTCCCGCGTAGACGGCATTGGCGCCCCACAGGGGGCTACTGCTGTAATTACCGGTAGAAAGAGTCAGCTGAGAAGGAAGCGTCTGCAAGGGATCTGCCCTCATCACCTTATCTCTGGCGATCATCTCTACGTCAAGGCTCTCAGAGGACCAAGTAAAGGTCACAAGATCCCCCACGTTTTCGGCAGTCAGTCCGTTCAGAACGTATTTCGTTCGTCCCTCTCCCGTGACCGTGCCCGCAAGCGTTTCCTCTCGCTCTCCGATCTTTGCTTTCACCACCGCATCGGTAACGCCCGCAGGCTCATTGGCGTACAGCTCCATGGAATACGCGTCCCCGTTCTTCACGGTTTTCGTTTCCTCGGTTACGTTGTAGACCAAGCGCAGGTCGGTCGCCGTCACGGCAGACGCCGCGCCTACGGGACC
>JAZNVA010000150.1:0-3447 GCA_045592565.1 Eubacteriales bacterium
ACCACCTTCACCATCGCAGGCCCCACGGGCGAGGGAATTACCTCGGCACGCTCCTTTACCAGAAAGCGCAGATGCGTGCTGGCGGATAATTTCAGAATCATTTGAGAGTGGGAGAACAGTCATGAAATATACGGAACAGGAAATCAAGGCTCTGGTAGAGCGCGTGATCGGTCAGGTCAAGGACGGAGCGGACACAGAGGGGGATATTCCCGTTGGGATCTCCAACCGTCACATTCACCTGACACGGGAGCACGTGGATACGCTCTTTGGAAAGGGCTATGAGCTGCAGAAGCTGAAGGATCTTTCTCAGCCCGGTCAATATGCTTGCAAGGAACAGCTGACCATTATCGGGCCTTCCATGCGCGCCATTGAGGGCGTTCGTGTGCTGGGGCCTGAAAGAAAAGCGTCTCAGGTAGAGATCTCCCGTACCGACAGCTTCGTGCTGAAGGTAAAGCCCCCCGTGCGGGAATCGGGCGACATTGCGGGCTCCGCGCCCGTGACCATCATCGGGCCGAAGGGGATCGTTGTCCTGAAGGAGGGCTGTATTATCGCCAACCGCCACATTCATATGAGCGTGGAGGAGGGTGAACGCTTCGGCGTCAAGGACGGTGATTACGTGGACGTAGAGCTGGCAGGAGAGAGAAGAAGTCTCTTTTACGACGTGCAGATCCGTGTCCATAAGGACTTCCGTCTGGAGATGCATATCGATACCGACGATGCCAACGCGGCGGGCGTAGGAAACGGCTTCAAGGCAAAGCTTTTGAAGAGATGAATGAATCAAAAAAGAGGAGATGCCATAGAGTGTTACTCTAAAGGACAGTTTTTCAAAAATACTGCATATCTCGAAAGAGGTATGCAGTATTTTGCTTTTGTGTCTACAAAAGCAGTGCTTGTCAGGAAAATTGACAAGTCATAGGTGAACAAAAAAGGCTCCCTTGTGTAAAGGGAGCTCCCGACGGAGTCGGGTGAGGGATTGTTTTGTAGAAAAATATTACTTTTACAACCCCTCCGTCTTGCCACGCAAGCCACCTCCCCTTACACAGGGGAGGCATTTTTTACCTCCCGGAAGGTAAGCAAATAGCTTTTGAAAAGATAGTGTTAAAAGTGCCTTTGCATTGCTTTTGACAGTCCGTTTAAAATAAGATCCGTATATTTTTGTTTCACTTCGTTATCTGAACTTACCTTAATGCAGATGCGCTACTCATTTTTACTTTTCGCAATGTTTTTATTTTAAAGACAAAAAATATTTACTTTAGTAAATTTTTATTGACAATTCTTGCGATTTGTGTTATACTGTTTATAGAAAGGAGATGAACGTATGTATATCGATTACAGTAAGCTATGGAAATTATTGGTTGACAAGAATATGAACAAAAGCGATTTGATCGCACTCACCGGAATCAGTTCCAGAGTTATAGCAAAAATGTCTAAAAACGAAACGATTACAACCGACACAATTGCCAGAATATGTTCAGCGCTTAACTGCAGCGTCAGTGATATTATGGAATGTATTAGCGAAGAAAATCTCACAGTGTATGCTGCCTACAAAAAATATGGTGTATGTGTTGAGGAAAACGAGTTATTTAAGACGGTTCAGTTTACTGTGGCAGGTCAAAAATACACGGTTTATCAATCTAATGAGTTGGCAACAAAGGCTACACAAATTCATTGCGAGGAAGATAAAACAGTATACTGGGTTCAATTTTATCCCGTTGGATATATTGCGGGGATGCCTGTAAAAAAGGTTTTGGTAAAACCCTATCCAAAGGATAACGAAATTATCATCGTTTTGATCAAAGGGAAACCTTGCGTAATAGCCGGCTTGGATGAAAACGGTTTTGTTTCGAGTAGAGGCGTGCGAAAAAACAAGTCCGATATTTACGTTATGTCAGAATCCGCGTTTAAGCTTTTTACCCCGCAAGTAATGTGAATTTGCATTGTTTTACAACCCGATAGTACACATACAAGCTGTAACACATTACACCTTGCGAGGCAAGGCGTGTGAAAAAGGACAGAGATGGAAACATCTCTGTCCTTTTTTCTGTCGGCAAGTAAAACTGTCCTTTAGGGTATAACCCTATAGGTAATCTCCTTTTTTGATTTAAAAAACATAGTTACGAAAAAGTTTCGTGAAAAAATCGATTGACAGACTGCCTGAAAACAACTATAATGAGGGAGAAAATGAACAAAGGAGATTGCTATGAATTCTGTGAATGAGCAAGTATTCGACTCCCCTGAATATAAGCGTTCGCGTACCGCGTACCGAATGGAATGTACCTTTGAATATTTTATCACTCTTCTGGTAGGGGACGCTTTTTTTGCGACGCTGATGGCGAGCATCGGATTGGACGACGGCTTGATCGGTATCGTTTCCTCCTTGGTGTCTCTCGCGTTTTTGTTTCAGCTGGTCGCCATCTTCGTTGTTCAGCGGATCGCCAACGTCAAGCGGTTTATTATTATATTCCACATGATAAGCCACTTTTTGCTGATGTTTCTGTATTTTATTCCGTTTTTGCCATGGAGCCTCCCATATAAGGAGATCCTGGTGGTCGTTTGTATTCTTGTCGCCAATTGCGGAAAATTCCTGATCAACTCCATGCTTTATAAGTGGGCGAATTCCTACGTGGATCCCAACAAGCGGGCTTCCTTCTCTGCGGGAAAAGAAATGCTCTCTCTCGCCGGCGGAATCGTTATGACGCTGGTGCTGGGGTACATTATGGATGCCTACGAGGCAGCAAATAACTTAGAGGGGGGATTTATCTTTGCCGCTATCGCAATATTGATCTTCAATATTTGTGACGTGGTGTCCCTGCTGTTTATTAAGAAGGATATCCATGGGGCAGAGAAGCAAAAGACAAAAATGGCGCCTTTGGGTGAAGTTCTGCAAAACACCCTTGGGAATAAGTGCTTCCGTAATGTAATTATCCTGACCGTCCTTTGGGACGTGGCGCGCTATACCACCATCGGTTTCTTGGGGACCTACCGTGTCAAGGAGCTTGCCTTTTCCGTGGGTACGGTGCAGGTCATCAATATGGTTGGAAACGCGGGACGGTTTATCTTTTCGAAGCCATTCGGAAAATATTCTGACAGGCGCTCCTTTGCCAAGGGGATTGAGGTTGCCATGATCCTGTGCGCCGCGGCATTTGCGGTCAATGCTTGTACCACACCTGCCACGCGGCTTCTGGTGATACTGTACTCCCTGCTTTATCACATCAGTATGGCAGGACTGAATCAGAATATGTACAGCGTTACGTACAGTTATGTGGATACCCGATATTTCGTTCAAGCGGCGGCGATCAAGAACAGCATCGGCGGTTTATGCGGCTTTGCGGCATCGCTTCTTGCCAGTCGTTTGCTGACCTATATTCAGGAAAACGGAAATATGTTGTTCGGTATTCACATTTACGGACAGCAGGTGCTATCAGCGATCTCCCTTGCCTTTCTTGT
>JAZNVA010000151.1:0-13650 GCA_045592565.1 Eubacteriales bacterium
TTTTTATAGTCCTTCATGAGGGTAGCGTAGCGTTGCGTATCGGAGAAAACGGCGGGATCCGCCAGCTCTTCCTCTATGGCAATATATCGCTTTTCCGCTTCCGTCAGCTTATTTAACATGAAATATCCTCAAATAGTAAAATTTAATACAGATAAAATGCTTTTGCCGCTCGGTAGGTCTCATAAAGGTCTACCTTGGCAATGACCTCGTAAGGGGCGTGCATGGAGATCACGGGAACACCAAGATCCACCGTGTCGATGTTGTGCTTGGAAATGTATTTCGCTACAGTTCCGCCACCGCCGCAATCTACCTTACCAAGCTCGCCCGACTGCCAGATCACATTTTCCTTGGAAAGAAGCTGTCGCAACCAACCGATATATTCGGCGGAGGCATCGTTGGTGGAGGATTTTCCTCTGGCGCCCGTAAACTTGGTGAATACTGTACCACAGCCCAGCATTGCCGAATTGCGCTTTTCGAAAACGTCGGCAAAATTGGGATCGAAGGCAGAGGATACGTCGGCGGACAGACACTTGGAGTTGGCGCGAACCACGGCGGGATTGCCGCCAAGGGCTGTCGAGATCTCGTTGATCAGATCCAGCATCAGGTCGCTCTGCATACCCGAAGGACCGTCGCTGCCCGTCTCCTCTTTGTCCGCAAGAATACACATGGTGGTGTGCTTGCTGTCGGCACACTCCAGAATTGCCGTAAGAATGGGGTAGGCGCAAACGCGGTCGTCGTGACCGTAAGCGCCGATCATGGAGCGGTCAAAGCCAATGTCCCGCGCCTTCATGGCGGGAACCACACAAAGCTCGGCAGAGAGAAAATCGTCCTCGGTAATGCCGTATTTTTCATTGAGTATTTTCAGCACGTTCAGCTTGACTGAGTTTTCCTCGTCGTCAGGACGGCTTCCAACCAGCACGTTCAACTGCTCTCCCTTGATCCCTTCGTCCAGAGGAAGCTTTCCTTGCTCATGTCCCAGATGGGGAAGAAGATCGTTGATATAGAACAAAGGATCGCATTCGTCCTCACCTACGGTCACGTCAAGGAGCTTGCCGTCCTTGGTGGCGATCACACCGTGAAGCGCCAAGGGAATGGCAACCCACTGGTATTTTCGGATTCCGCCGTAGTAATGAGTCTTGAAAAAGCTCATCCCTCCGTCCTCGTAAAGAGGACACTGCTTCAGGTCGATTCTGGGGGCGTCAATATGAGCCGCCGTCAGACGGATGCCGTTTTCGATGGGCTCACTGCCAACAGAAAAGACGAACAGGTTTTTGCCTCTGTTGTTGTAATACAGCTTGTCGCCCGCCGAGATCTTGTCTCCCAGCTTGTATTCGCGGAAGCCGTTTTTCTCTGCCATGGCGATGGATACCCTCAGCGCTTCTCGCTCGGTCTTTCCTTCGTCCAGGTAGGTCTTGTACCCCTCGGCATACTGATAAGCCATTTCAATGGCTGCTCGGTCTACCTTCTCGTATACTGTCTTCTTTTCGTAAATCAGCTCGGATTTTTTCATTTTATTTTCCTCCGTTTGGTTCATAATACAAATCCTTGTATGTATCAATGGCGCGGTTTACCTTGGTGACGTAGGCTTTGGTTTCGGGAAAGGGAATATCGGTCAGGTTTCCCTCACCGTCAGAATATTCCTCATCTCCGAGCCATTTGCTCACGTTTCCTTCTCCGCCGTTATAAGCGGCAAAGACAGTATCCCAGTTGTAGTCAAATTTTCGGTAAAGATATTGAAGATAATAGGTGCCGTAGCGGATGCTCACCTCGGGCTCTGTCAGGGAGGATACCGGGAGGTGCTCCCCCAGATGCTCGTCACCCGTCAGCCATTCGAAGGTGGATGGAATCATTTGCATGAGCCCTACCGCTCCCGCCGAGGACTTAGCGTTGGGATCAAAATCACTTTCGGTTTTGATCACGGCGTAAATGACGTATTCGGGAATATTGTATTCCTTCGCGTATTGCCCGATCAGCTCATCGTAGGATTGCGGGTGTGTCCATTCGTCGAACTTGTTCCAGAGCAGATCCACGAGAATACCCGCGCCGATCGCCAGGCAAATGATCAGAAGAATGGCAAGAATCCGATGAAATTTATTATGCATAGCGGTATCCTTTCAAGATTTGGGAAGCAGCTTCAAGGTGCGCAACAACTCGTCACACTGAGAGAGAAGGTCGTCCTTTCCGCCGGAGTTGACCAAAACGCAGTTGGAGTGCTCCCGATAAAAGCTATCGTCCTTTTGGGCGTGGATTCTGGTCTGTGCCGCCTCGCGGCTGATGCCGTCACGGGCAACGATACGCTCCAGTCGAAGCTCGGGAGAGGAAAGAACCGAGATCACCGCGTTACATTCCTTGTGAAAGCCCGATTCGATGAGCGTGGGGGCATCCACGGCGACCAATGTTGCGCCCTCCCGCTCCAGCTGAGCGATCAGGGCGCGGATCTTGTCCAAAACAAATCCCAACACGGTTTCATTCAATCTCGCTAATTGATCCTTCTTGCGAAAGACGATGCTCGCAAGCGCTTTGCGGTCCAGCGTGCCGTCGCGGTGAAAGATCTCCATTCCAAAGGCATCGCGAAGAGCATCAAGACAAGGGGAAGGTGGGATCAAAAGCGAATGATACACCTCGTCAGCATCAATGACAGAAATGTTCTTTTCGCGGAGATAGTTCGAAAGCAGAGATTTTCCCGCTCCCGTGGGACCTGTAATGCCGAGAATGGTCATGATGCCTCCTTTCTGAGATACGGATCGCGCATACGAATCGCAACCAACGGATCAACTGTAAACATATACATTATATTATACCGCATTTATCTCCTTTTTTCAAGATGTATTTCATGATTTTCAGATATTTTTGCCGCTTTTTTCACAGAACGGTTGAAAAAAAACGGGAAAGATAGTATAATATAAGTGAACCTTAGAATAGGAGGGCAGAAAATGAGATACGATACCGTTTTATTTGATGCGGACGGCACTCTGCTGGATTTTCAAAAAAGTGAGAGGGAAGCCGTGGCAGAGGCGTTACAGAGTATGGGAGTCTCTCCTACGGCGGAAATGCTGGAGATCTACAGTCAGATCAATGACGATCTCTGGAAAAAGCTGGAGCGAGGGGAGATCGAGCGATCCGTGCTGCTGTACCACCGCTTTGAGCTGTTGTTTGAGCGTTACGGGATTTTTGCCGACGCCAAAGAGATGGCAAAACGGTATATGCAGACGCTGTCCACAAAGGGTTACGTTCTGGAGGGAGCCACGGAGCTTTGCGAAAAGCTGAGAGGTGTATGCCGCCTATATATTGTTACAAACGGAACCGAAGTTATTCAAAAGGGAAGATTCGCGCGGAGCGGGCTGGAGTCCTATTTTGAAAAATGCTTTATTTCGCAGGTGATCGGATATAATAAACCGAGCGAAAAGTTTTTTGAGTATGTTGCCGCCGACATTCCCGATTTTTCAAAGGAGAAAACCCTGATCGTGGGAGACTCTCTTTCCTCGGATATTCAAGGGGGGATCCGATTCGGAATAGACACCTGCTGGTATAATCCCGAGGGAAAAACCGTTCCCGACAGTATGAAAGGGAATATTACTTACATAGCCGAGAATTTTGACGAGATCTTTCGTAGTATCACCGAGGGAGAGGGAAAATGAGAGCATCGGTTGTCTTGAATGCCATACGGCACGCGGGGCTCCCGTATCGGGAGGAGATTTCCCTGAAGCCGTATTCCACCTTTCGTATCGGCGGAGTGGCTGCCCTTGCGCTTTTTCCCCGAAGCGCGGAGGAGCTTTGCAACGGGATTCGTTTGTTGCGGCAGACAGATACGGATTTTGAGATCATCGGTAACGGATCTAACGTCTTGTTCGGAGACGGGAGAATCGAAAAGGTCTTGATCTTTACCAAGGGGTTGGATTCTCTGACCGTACAGGAGAATCGGCTTGTCGCGTTCGCGGGGGTATCCCTTGCATCCTTGGCGGGCTGTGCGGCGGAGGCATCCTTGACGGGCTTGGAATTTGCCCGCGGGATTCCGGGAACGGTAGGGGGCGCGATCTTCATGAATGCGGGGGCTTACGGCGGTTCGATTTCCGATGTGCTGACGCAAAGTGCCGCGCTGGATACCGAGACGGGTGAGATATTGACTCTGCGAGAGCATGACTTTGATTATCGGAGCAGTATTTACATGAGAGAGAAACGGCTGATCTGCTTCGGCGGCACCTTTTCTCTGCGCTCAGGCGACCGAGCCTGTATTTTGGAAAAAATGAAGGAGCTGGCGATAGCCAGACGGGAAAAGCAACCGCTGGAGCTTCCTAACGGCGGAAGCTATTTCAAGCGACCTGAGAGATATTTCGCGGGGAAGCTGATCGAGGATTGTGGCTTGAAAGGAATGCGGATCGGCGGTGCGGCGGTATCCGAAAAGCACGCGGGATTTTTGGTCAATCTTGGGGGCGCCAGCGCGGAAGACGTTCTGTGTCTGGAGGAACTGGTCAGACGCGAGGTGTTGGATCGCTTTGGCGTTTCTTTGGAACGCGAGGTGCGTCTGATCCGTTGAAAACAAGTAAGGAGAGAAAAATGTCATTTACAACCGAAATTAGTGAAGAGCTGATACGCCTTCCCCTAAAAAAGACCTGCTGTCGCAAGGCGCTTTTGTTGGGACTTCTTTGCGCGAGCCGTCGGGAGACGGAGCAGGGAGGACGGGTGCTGTATTTTTATCACGCGCCCACAGCGGAACTGACAGATACTCTTTTGGATAAAGTGTTTCATGCGAAGGTTGAGCGTTCGGAGACAGTTCGCGCAGGGCGGAAGACCTTTGTGGTATCCTTTCGTTCTCAATCGGTGGACGCTTTTTTGTCGGAACTGGACGGGACTGCTGTAAAGAATGCTCCCGAGACGGTAGGCTTTCGGTGCGCGTCCTGCGCCGCCGCATTTCTGCGCGGTGTTTTTCTCGCAACGGCGACGGTAAGCGATCCTACAAAAGGGTATCATCTGGAGATGCTGTTTCCTACGGAGGGACGGGCGGATTTTCTGGCTCAATTCCTGAGGGATACTTTGTCCGCACCAAGCCGTGCGCGGCGGAAGGATCGCTTTGGCTGTGTGTATAAGAGCAATGGAGCGATCTCCGACCTGCTTTATTTTATGGGATGCGCCCAGACCAGCTTTGCGGTGGCAAATGCCTGTATCGAGCGAGATATCCGAAATAACGAGAATCGAGCTACCAACTGTGTGGCGAGCAATATTTCCCGCTCCGTGGACGCCTCCGCCCGACAGCGCGCAGCCATTGAGCGATTGATAGAAACCAGACGGATCGACGGTCTTTCCGAAGAGCTTCGCTACACGGCAGAGCTTCGCATGGAGTATCCCTCCGCTTCGCTTTTGGAGATGTCCTTGCTTCACATTCCTCCCATTACCAAATCGGGATTGAATCGCAGACTTTCCAAGCTTGTAGAGGCGGCAGAGGAGGAGTGATTTTTTGGAAAAGCCTTGACAAGAGAGACCGTTTGCGGTATAATAACAGCCGTGAGTTCGAAACCATCCTCACGTAAAACAAAACTAAGGAGAATAGAAAAATGAATCAAACCCAAAAGAGAAGGACTCTTTCCCTCTGTCAGGCGGCAATGGTTGCCGCGCTCTACGTGCTTTTGACCTTTCTTGCCCAGCTTCTGGGCTTGGGAAGCGGCGTGATTCAGGTGCGATTTTCCGAGACGCTGTGTCTGTTGCCCATGGTGTTACCCGCGGCGATTCCGGGGGTGACGATCGGATGCTTTTTGGCAAATCTGCTTACGGGCACTGTGTGGTTGGATACCTTGATCGGTCCCGTGGCTACTCTGATCGGCGCGATCGGCACCTATCTGCTTCGCAGGAACAGGTGGCTTGCTCCCTTGCCTCCGATTTTATCCAACGCCCTGATCATTCCCTTTGTCCTGGCATACGGATACGGGGCAGAGGAGGCGATCCCTTTGATGATGCTTACGGTGGGAATCGGTGAGATCCTTTCGATCTACGTTTTGGGAATGCTGCTGTTTTCCGCGGCAGAGCCCTACCTGAAAAAACTCCATAAGAACTGAGCAAAAAGGCGTCGCGGACGCCTTTTTTATTTTTCTTGACAATGGGGCGGGAGTATGATATACTAACTATGGATCATAAAATACATCCTTGGAGAATGACAGATGAAGATTAAGATCATAGAAAAAAGCTACGACGAGGTCATGGCGCTTCCTGTACCCAAGCACGAAAAGCCGAAAAAAATGGGGCTCTTTTTCCGTGTCCTGATCAAGCTTCTTTCGGTAACAAATCTGCGGAAATATCACGTGGAGTATCGGGAGAAGGGCATGGAGAAGCTGGGAAAAGAGGAGCCTTTCTTGATCTTGATGAATCATTCCAGCTTTATCGATATGCAGATCGCTGCCAATTATCTGTATCCCCGTCCTTTTTCCACTGTCTGTACCACGGATGCTTACGTAGGACTCAGTTGGTTGCTGAAGACCATTGGATGTATTCCGACAAAGAAATTCGTTTCGGATTTTACACTTCTGAAGGATATCTCCTATGCGTTGAAAACCAACAAGACTCCCGTTCTTATGTATCCCGAGGCGTGCTATTCCTTTGACGGAACCGCATCCTCCATGCCCGATACCATCGGCGGACTTCTGAAGATGATGAAGGTTCCCGTGGTGACCATCATAACCGAGGGGGCATTTCTGAGAGAGCCTCTTTACAATATGCTCCGCCACCGTCAGGTGGATATCGGCGCGAACGTGACCTATCTGCTCTCGCCTGAGGACATTGAGTCCCACACCGCTGAGGAGCTGACCGAGATGGTTCGCGGATCGTTTTCCTTCGACGCCTTCCGTTGGCAGCAGGAGCGAAATCTGGAGATCACCGAGGATTTCCGTGCCGACGGATTGGAGAGAGTTCTTTATCAGTGTCCCCACTGTATGGCAGAGGGAAAGACAGAGGGAAAGGGAATCACCCTTACCTGTAAAAATTGCGGGAAGACCTATGAGCTGACTAAGCTCGGTTCACTGCACCCTACGGATGGTGAGGCGGCGTTTACTCACGTGCCCGATTGGTTTGCGTGGGAGCGAGAGCAGGTGCGTGCGCAGATCCAAAGGGGAGAATACCGTTTGGATACCGATGTGGATATTTACATGATGGTGGACTATAAAGCAATGTACCGTGTGGGAGAAGGGCGACTCCTTCACGATGAAAACGGATTTCACCTGACGGGCTGTGACGGTGCGTTGGATTATCAGCAAAGCCCCGTGGCATCTCACAGCATTAACGCCGACTATTATTTTTATGAGATCGGCGATATGATCTCCATCGGAAACGCAAGACATCTGTTTTATTGCTTCCCTAAAAATCAAGAGGAGGCTATTGTTGCAAAGGCAAAGCTTGCGGCGGAGGAGCTGTATCGGATCAAACGTCAGGAAACGAGAAAAAAGAAATAACAAAAAAGCTGTCAGACCAAGGATCTGACAGCTTTTTTTTAGGGTAAATGAATTTTGGGTAGCTTCCAATGAAATACGGTTGCCATGACGCGGATCACGACCACCAGAAGCATAGCGAAAAAGGAGCCGGATACGTGCATGGGCGTATAGGCTCGAAGCAGAAAGTAAGCAAGACTTCCCGCGATGGACGCAAGTGCATAAATGTGCTTCTTGAGTACGTAGGGCGTCTGTCCTACCAGAATATCACGAAGCATACCGCCTCCCACTCCCGTGATCATGCCCATGAGGACGGAAAGGAGGGCTCGGTCTCCATAGCCCGAGGCAAAAGCGATCTCCACTCCCGTTACCGAAAAGGCGGCAAGCCCCGCGGCGTCAAAAAAATTGTTGATCTGTTCCATATGTGTGCGGAGAGAGGGAAACCGTTTGGCGTTTCGGTAGGAAATAAGGAATACGGTAAGGGCGGAGAGCAGGGCAAGAAGTAAAATGAGCGGGCGGGAGAAGATCATCGGTGGAATGTTTCCGAGGCAAAGATCCCGCATGATCCCGCCTCCTACTGCTGTAATACAGCCCACGAACAGTACGCCGAACAGATCCAGACCTCCGCTGATGGCTACCAATGCTCCCGAAACCGAGAAGGAGATCGTACCCACGATCTCCAGCACGGTCATCATAATTTGATGGATCAAAATGTTCCTCCTATGGAAGCGGGATCAAAGTCCCATTTCTTCCTTCACCTGACGGAAGCAATCTACAATGTAGAGGATATCCTCTTCACTCAAGGCGGCGGAAAGCTGAGTGCGGATCCGCGCCTTGCCCTTGGGAACCACGGGGTAAGAGAAGGCGACCACATAGACGCCCTTTTCCATCATGCGACGTGCCATTTCCACCGCCTTGTGCTCGTCGTAAAGCATTACGGGGATAATGGGCGTGCCGCCGTCCATGACGTCAAGACCGATCTCCTTGATCTTTTCTGCAAAGAGGCGGGTGTTGGCAAAGAGCTTTTCTCTCATGGAGAGATCTCCCTCGATGATGTCCAGGACCTTGAGCGATCCTGCGGCAACGGCGGGCGCTAAGGTGTTGGAAAACAGATAAGGGCGGGAACGCTGACGGAGAAGGTCGATGATCTCTTTTCTTCCCGAGGTGAAGCCGCCCGAGGCACCGCCAAGGGCTTTTCCGAAGGTACCCGTGATGATATCCACTCTACCCATCACGCCGCAATGCTCGGCAGTACCGCGTCCCGTAGCTCCCATAAAGCCAGCCGAATGGCTGTCATCTACCATGACCAGCGCGTCGTATTCCTCTGCCAGATCGCAAATACTCTTCAGATCGGCAACGATACCGTCCATGGAGAAGACACCGTCGGTGGCGATCAGCTTGATACGGCAATTCTTTGCTTCCTCCAGCTTTGCCCGAAGATCCTCCATGTTGTTGTTCTTGTAGCGGAAGCGTTGCGCCTTGCAAAGACGGATCCCGTCAATGATGCTGGCGTGATTCAGCTCATCGCTGATCACCGCGTCCTCTGCCGTCAACAGGGTTTCAAACAGACCGCCGTTGGCGTCAAAGCAGGAGGAATAGAGAATGGTATCCTCGGTTCCGAGGAAGGATGCAACCTTTTGCTCCAGCTTCTTGTGAAGCTCCTGCGTACCGCAGATAAAACGGACAGAGGAGAGTCCGTAGCCATAGTTGTCATAGCTCTCTTTTGCCGCCTCGATGACCTGCTCGTTGTTGGCAAGTCCCAGATAGTTGTTCGCGCACATATTGATCACCGTCCGTCCGTCGGACAGCGCAACCTTGGCTCCCTGAGGGGAGGTGATGATCTTTTCGTTTTTCGTCAGTCCTTCTTTTTCAATGGTCTGACAGGTTTCTTTGAAAATGTTAAGTGCAGATTTCATTTTTTTCTCCTTCTTATTTCGTCCAATCTAAGATGACCTTGCCGCATTTTCCGCTGTTCATGGCTTCAAAGCCCGCCTCATAGTCGTCAATGCTCATGCGATGGGTGATGATGCCCGAAATATCCAAGCCGCCTTGGATCATCGCCGACATCTTGTACCAGGTCTCGTGCATCTCTCTGCCATAGATTCCCTTGATAATGAGACCGTTAAAGATGATCTTGGACCAGTCCACACGGGCATCGCTCTTGAGGATACCAAGCAGAGCGATCTTACCGCCGTGGATCATATGGTCGATCATGGTGTTCAGGGCGATCTCACTGCCCGACATCTCCAATCCCACGTCAAAACCCTCGCGAATGGATAGCTCGTTCATTTTTTCTCTCAGGGATTCCTTGACGGTGTTGACCGTATACTGAATACCCAGCTCACGCGCAAGCTCCAGACGCTCGTCCTTGATATCAGTGATCACTACCCGTCTGGCGCCCACAAATTTGCAGACAAGAGCCGCCATGATCCCGATGGGACCCGCGCCTGTGATCAGGACGTCCTCTCCCGTCAGATCAAAGGAAAGGGCAGTATGTACGGCGTTGCCGAAGGGATCGAAGATGGCGTACATTTCCTCGGAAATATCCTTTTCGCACCGACGGACGTTTTCCTGAGGGATCACCAGATATTCCGCAAAGGCACCGTCCCGATTAACGCCAACGCCTACGGTCTCCTTGCAAAGATGTCCATGTCCCGCAAGACAGTTGCGGCATTTTCCGCAAACGATATGTCCCTCACCCGAAACGAGATCGCCAATGCTCCAATTGGTGACGTTCTCTCCAAGCTCCACGATCTCACCCACGTATTCGTGACCGATGACACGGGGCGTCTGAATGGTCTTTTGCGACCACTCATCCCAGTTGTAGATATGAAGGTCGGTGCCGCAGATGGCGGTTTTATGGATTTTGATCTTTACGTCGTTCGGCCCTGTAATCGGCTCGGGAACGTCCTCCATCCAAATGCCTCTTTGGGGATATTTTTTTACAAGTGCTTTCATTGCTCCTCCTTAATAATCATATAAAATATCTATTCTAATTATATAATGGGAAGGGTGAAAAAGCAAATATATAAAGTTGATAATAGGTGTGCGAAAAAAACGATAGCTCCGCCACAAAGAGCAACTGCTCTGCGGCGGAGCAAACAAGGTTATTCCTCGAATACCGTTTCAATGATCTTTTGTGATGCAGGTGGGGAATAGAGCCACCGATCCATGTGTGTTGTACGGTCGCAATCCACAAAATAGCGAAGCTCGGAGCGAGGCGGAGGTGTCTTGTAGGAGTCGATAAGTACCAGCTTGATCTTCATGCGGTCGGGAATAATATTTTTTATGTAGACGGCGGCATAGGAGCCGATGGAAGCGATCTGCCGATCACAGCTGCCCTCCCTCAGCTCTGCCAAGCCCGCAAGATTGGGAGCAAGCTCTACAAAGATCCCATAGCTTTCTACGCTTCTTACGATTCCCGCCACAGTCTGCCCGATCTCAAAGGAGGCGGCATTTTCCTCCCACGTACCCAGTAATTCTCTCATACTTACAAAAATGCGGTCGGAGAGACGGTCGATTGATCGCACCACAACGTGAATGGCATCCCCCACCGAAAGCCGATCCGAGGGATGAGCAATGCGGGACACCGAAATGCTGTCCACGGACAGCAGGGAAGGAACGCCGCATCCGATATCCACAAAAGCGCCGAAGTTTTCCAGATGCGTTACTCTTGCGGGTACAATGTCCCCCGCGCAAAGGCAGGAAAGATAGCGGTGAATGCATTCCGCCTGAGCCGCCCGTCGGGAAAGGATCGCAACAGTCTCACCACACCGTTCCTCTATACCGATGACCTTGAAGCAAATAGGCTTTCCCACGCGGGTGATCACGGCAATATCCTTCAGCTCCTCGCCGCGGCGGCAAAAGACCGCCTCTTCCCGACGAATGATGCCGCGGATCCCGTAAAGATCCACGTGCAGACAAAGATCACTGTCGCAGAGCAGGGCGGTGGATTCCAATATTTTCCCTTCATTCATTGCCCGCACAAGACCGGAATGTGACGTAAGATATTCCCGATTTTCCGCGGTGTGAAGAAGAGCGCCCTCGGGAAGGTATACCTGATTCATACGTTGCTTTGACCTCCGTTTTTTTGTTTTATTACACTTTATGCGAAAGAGAGGAGAAATAGACGTTCTGCAAAGGTTAAAAAAATAAAAACGGAAAAGAGCATTTAAGAGGAAAATGGGTCGTTTTGCGAGAAAACAAGAGATAATAGATATCTAAATTGATTTTTTGAAAATATTTTTAAAAAAGGGGTTGACAACGAAGAAAGGACATGGTATAATAGGCAAGCATGAAAAAATATCTGTAAAATTATTGGAGGAAAATGCAATGTCAACTTACATGGCAAAAGTTGAGACGGTCGAGCGTAAGTGGTACGTGATCGATGCAGCAGGTAAGTCTCTTGGTAGAACCGCCGCTGCTGCCGCAACCATTCTTCGCGGAAAGCACCGTCCTGAGTTCACCCCCCACGTGGATTGCGGTGAGTTCGTTATCATCATCAACGCAGAGAAGGCAGTACTCACCGGCAGAAAGCTGGAGCAGAAGTACTACCGTCGTCACTCCGGCTACATCGGCGGTCTGAAGGAAGTTCAGTATAAGACCCTGATGGCAACCAAGCCCGAGATGGCAATGGAGCTTGCAGTAAAGGGAATGCTCCCCCACAACACCATCGGCGCCAAGTCCGCAACCAGACTGAAGGTTTACGCAGGCGCAGAGCACAACCATGCGGCACAGAAGCCCGTGGCAATCGAAGTTAAGTAAGGGAGGACGCAAGAATGTATACCAGCTCTAAGCCCTATTTCTACGGCACCGGAAGAAGAAAGAAGTCCGTAGCACGCGTACGCATCGTGCCCGGTACCGGTGTGATCACCATCAATAAGAGAGATATCGACAGCTACTTCGGTCTTGAGACTCTGAAGCTGATCGTAAACCAGCCCTTCGGCGTAACCGGAACCGAGGGTAAGTTCGACATCATCGCAACCGTTAACGGCGGCGGTCTTTCCGGACAGGCAGGCGCGATCCGTCACGGACTGTCCCGCGCACTGGTTCAGGCAGACGAGAACAACAAGCCCGCTCTGAAGGCAGCAGGATTCCTGACTCGTGACCCTCGTATGAAGGAAAGAAAGAAGTACGGACTCAAGGCAGCACGTCGTGCACCTCAGTTCTCCAAGAGATAATCTTTTTGCCAAGGCAAAGAATCTCATATACCAAAAGCTCTGCTTCGGCAGAGCTTTTTTTGTTGGGCGGTTCAATTTGTATAGAATTGAGCCGTCCTATTTACTTTTTGCCGTTTTTATGGTATAATCTAACTAATCGATAAACTTGAATTTGACGAGATAAAACACATGAAAATGTTATGGATTATTATTTTGGTAGCGGACAATCTACTACCATTTCTTCTTGCACATTTTTATCCAAACTATAAGCATAAAGAAATGGCACTTTCGGTGCTGGGCTCACGGCAAAGCCCTGTAAAATGGATATACAATGTGTGGTGTATCATATCAGGAATTGTTTTTTGCATTGCCCCTTATGAGTTGTACAAAGAGAATAGTAGCGGTTTGATGATAGCAATATGGGTATTGCTTGCAATATACGGCATCGGCTGTGAGATTATATCGGGATTCTGTCCATTAAACGAGAACAAACAAGACGAGGATGCACTGACCAAAATTCACGGCGGTGCTTCTGCGATCGGATTTATGACATTACTCGTTGTACCGTTACTCTTGGCAATATTGCAGTTTCAAGCTACCAATATAATTATGGGAGTAATCTCACTTGTTAGCTTTATTGTGGCTTTCGCTTTCTTCTGCTTTTTCATTATGGGAGAGAAAGAAAAGTTTGCAAATACGGTTTTGCGATACGGCGGTCTTTGGCAACGACTTGTTTTATTAAGTTGTTACATACCGTTGTTCGTTTGGTGTCTTAAATAACAAATTCATATTTGTCGAACAGGATCACATAAAATTACCCCAACAGACTTTGTAAATCTGTTGGGGATTATTATTTTTGCTTACAGCATATCAACTCTGCAACAAAATCAAACTTCCTTATGAGAACCACGCTTTCGGTCTGCGTTTTTATTTACGATTTTGCAATTTCGTCGATAAGAACAGTTCTGAGTGTCTGCGGATCGCAGTTACCTTTAAGCTCCTTCATGCACTTTCCGAAAAGTGCCATAAGGACCTTTTCTTTTCCGCCCTTATATGCTGCTACCGAGTCAGGATCGGAGGCG
>JAZNVA010000152.1:0-8759 GCA_045592565.1 Eubacteriales bacterium
GCGCAGGACTCACCCGAAGACAGACGGTCGGCGATCTCCTCTCCCCGCTCACGACGGTTATGCTCGTGATAAGACACCATCGGCTTGGAAATACCGAAATGTGTCAGCAGTCGCAAGGAATTTCTCGTATCCTCCGCAGCAATGAAATCCACCTCGGACAGCACCTTCACCGCCCGTGGACTCAGATCAGCCAGATTTCCGATGGGCGTGGCTACCAGATACAGTGTCCCGCCGCACACCCGATTTTTATCTTCCCTTTGCAAGATGTCTTGACTCATATTCTCTCTTTCTCACTTTCACCTTTTTGCCTCAAGGAGCATAAACTGCCCGTGAACGCTTTTTTCTTCCATGCAGAAAGGACACATCATGGCAATTAAAATTTATATTGACCAAGGACACAATCCCCTCAATCCCAATGCCGGAGCTGAGGGAAACGGTCTGCGGGAGCAGGATATCGTCTACGCGGTGGGAACCGAGCTGGCAACGCTCCTACGGAACAATCCGAGCTTTGAGGTTCGGCTGTCCCGTCCCACCCCCGATACCCAACTGGGCACATCCAACTCAAGCAGTCTTCGACTGCGTGTTGAGGATGCCAATAGCTGGGGCGCCGACTATTTTATCAGTCTGCATACCAACGCCTCCTCGGTAGAAGCGGCAACGGGAAGTGAGGCATTTTCCTACGCCGCTCCCTCCGCCGCCTTCTCCTTGGGCGAGGATATTCTCTATTGGCTCAACCGAACTACGGGGCTCCGAAATCGCGGCATGAAGGTGCGCACAGGACTCTACGTTCTCCGTAAAACCACCATGCCCGCCGTTTTGGTGGAGCTTGGCTTTATCACCAACGCAAATGACGCCGCGCTGATGTCAAATCGTCCCGATCTGTTCGCGCAAGGCATCTATCAAGGGATTCTGGAGTATACGGAGGTGCGGTAACGATCACCCCTTTTGCACCATATCCAAAAGCTCCGCCTCGGAGATCACGGTCACTCCCAGATCCCTTGCCTTGGTCAGCTTGCTTCCCGCCGCGTCTCCCGCCACCACGTAGGTGGTCTTTTTGGAAACACTTCCGCTGACCTTTCCGCCCATTTTTTTGATGATCTCGCTTGCCTCGTCACGGGACATGGTAGGAAGCGTTCCCGTCAGCACGAAGGTCATTCCCGCAAACAGCTCACCCACGGGCTCTGCCACGGATTTGGTCAGGACGCCCGCCTCTGCCAGCTTACGGCAAAGAGCGCGGTTGGGCTCATGGGAAAAGAAGTTCACCACACAGGATGCCGTGATCTCACCGAAGTCATTGATCTGACACAGCTCCTCCGCCGTTGCCACCATCAGCGCCTCCAATGTCCCATAACGGGCGGCAAGCGCAGTAGCGGCAACCTCTCCGATATTGCGGATCCCCAGCGCATAGATGAGTCTCTCCAGCCCCGCGGATTTGGAATTTTCAATGGAACGAACCAGATTATCGGCGGATTTCTTGCCCATACGATCCAGCTCCTCAATCTGATCCGCACGAAGCGCGTACAGATCCGCCACATCGTGAATCAATCCTTCCTTCAGAAGCAGCTCCACGATCTGAGGTCCCAGACCGTCAATATTCATCGCCCCCTTAGAAGCAAAATGCTCCATGCTTCTCCAGAGCTGGGCAGGACAGGCGCTGTTGGTACACCGCACTGCCGCCTCGTCCTCCTCGCGGAAGATCGGTTCACCGCAGGAGGGGCAAACCGTAGGCATCAGAAATTCCCGCTCGGTTCCGTCTCTCTTGGCAAGAACAGCGCCCACCACCTCAGGAATAATATCTCCCGCCTTGCGGACGATGACCGTATCGCCGATCATAATATTTCTCTGTCGGATAAAATCCAGATTATGCAAGGTCGCGCGGCTAACCGTAGTTCCCGCCAAACGAACGGGGCGAAGCTCCGCCGCGGGGGTCAGCACACCCGTACGCCCAATGGCAACGGTAATATCCTCCAGTACCGTTTCCTTTTCTTCAGGGGGAAATTTATATGCGACCGCCCAGCGGGGGGTACTGGTTCCCTCTCCGATCTGTCTGCGATCATCGAGAGAATCGATCTTGATCACCACGCCATCGATGTCATAGGTCAAGGAGTCTCGCGCTACGCCAATGCTCTCGATATGAGCAAGGATCTCTTGCGCGCTGTCGGTCTGCTTTCGCATCTCCAGTGTCTTAAAGCCGAGCTCCTTCAGTCGGTCTAAGGTCTCGGTATGTGTTGCGGGCGCGTGTCCGTCGCCGTATAGCGCTCCCTCTTGAAAGTTAAAGACGAAAATATCCAGCTTTCTTTCGGCGGTGATTTTGGAATCCAGCTGTCGTAGGGAGCCTGCCGCGGCGTTTCTGGGGTTTGCCATAAGGGGCTTCCCCTCTGCCTCCCGTCTGGCGTTGATCTTCTCAAACGCGGCTCTCGGCATATACACCTCTCCCCGAACCGTCAGACTCAGTGGCTCGGACAACGTCAGAGGAATGGAAAACACCGTCTTGAGATTTTGAGTCACGTCCTCACCGACTACGCCGTCTCCGCGGGTAGCACCTTGAACAAACACACCGTTCTCATAGCGCAAAGCGACCGAAAGCCCGTCGATCTTGGGCTCTACCGAATAAGTGGGCTTGTCTACCTCTCGACTCATTCTGTCGCAAAATGCTCCGATCTCCTCAAAGGAGAATACATCCGCAAGGGAATCCATACGGGCAGTGTGTGTCACCTTCTCAAATTTATCCAATGCCTTACCGCCTACGCGCTGGGTGGGAGATGCGGCATCGTACAGCTCGGGATGCTCCTCCTCCAGCCGTTTCAGCTCAGCAAACATACGGTCATATTCAAAATCCGAAATTTCGGGGGCATCGTATACGTAATATCGCTCGGAATGATACAGCAGCTCCTCCCGCAATCTGCGGACATGCTCTTGCAATTTTTGCTCCATGTTGATCTCCGTTCTCCCTTTCCATCTTCGATCCGCCCCATTGGGACAATCATTCTATACTATTATATCATATTTTTATCCGCTTGTGTAAAAATTCCCGTAATTTTTTCAAGTTGTCCGCCCCTGTCCGAGGGAATGATTCGCTTTTTCGCCTCATAAGAATACCTTAGAATGATAAAAAACCGATCCTGCGGAGGTATGCCATGATCGTCTTATTTACCGTTCTCATTTTACTGGTCATTTTGGTCAATGGCTGGACCGATGCGCCCAACGCCATTGCGGGCTGTGTCTCTACCCATTCCCTCTCCCCCGCCGCCGCGCTGACTCTTGCCGCCGTATGCAACTTTGTGGGTGCCGTGGGCATGGCGATCCTCAACCCAAGCGTTGCCATCACACTGTTCGGTATCGTAGACTTTGGGCAGAATACTTCCGATGCGCTCACCGCACTCTGCGCAGGGCTTTGCGCCGTCATACTATGGGCTGTGATCGCTTGGCGGTTCGGACTTCCCACCAGCGAGAGCCACGCCCTGATCTCAGGCATTACGGGTGCGGCGCTTGCCCGACAGATGAGCCTCGACGCGGTCAATCCTCAGCAATGGAAGCTGGTTTTGATCGGTCTGCTTCTCACCACTCTTCCCCCTCTGCTTCTTGGCCTACTGTTCTACAAATTCCTCTTACGTATCGTCGCAAAGAAAGAACGGCGAAGCGTGATCCGTTATTTTATGCGAACACAGTGTGTCAGCGCCGCGGGCAGCGCCCTGCTTCACGGGGCGCAGGATTCTCAGAAATTCATGGGGATTTATATGCTGGGACTTTCTCTTTCGGGTGTGGGTACGCTTTCCCCCGACACCATTCCCCCCGCTGTCGTTCTGATCTGCGCCGCCGTCATGACTCTGGGAACGATGCTGGGTGGCGCGCGGATCATCAAGAAGGTGGGGTGTGATATGACTGAGCTGGATGCCGCAGGAGGGAGTGCCTCTGACGCCGCCTCTACTGCGGTTCTTGCGTTCTGCTCCTTTTTGGGGATCCCCGCCAGCACCACACATTCCAAGGCAAGTGCCATTATGGGAACGGGATTGTGCAAGAGAGGCGGCATCGATCTGCGGATCGCGGGACAGATGCTCGCGGCATGGGCGCTTACCTTTCCCTTTTGCGGTATGATCGGTTTTTTTCTTTCCTATTTGATTTCCATGTGAGAAAGGCGTGATGATTTATGGTAAAATACAACTACTTTGAAAATCTGGAGCAGATTTCCTCCCTCGCGGAGGCGGCTGTGAAGCTTGCTTGCGGAGGAGGAGCAAGGACCGAAGAAAAATCCATATCGGAATTGCGAAAATCATGCGACCGTTTGATCTGTGAGTTAGAGGACGCGCTGTTTTCCGATTTTCTTCCCCCTCTGGAGCGGGATAATATTGCCGCCTGCGCCCATTCCCTTTCCCGCGTGGTAGACCAAGCATCGGAGTTGTTCTGCAATGCCTCCTATCTGACGCTGAGCGGCAAACAAAACGAGGAAGGAAAAATCTGTATTCGCCTTGCGGAGGAGCTAAACTCCTCCATTTCCATGCTCAGACGGATCCGCAAGCCTGACGAGATTCCCAACGTACAGGGCTACCGAAAGCTTCTGGCAGAAGGTCGGTGCGCCCACACCAATATGCTGACGCGTCTCCACACGGGGATCCTTCCCCGCTCCTCTGCACAAGCCATTATTCTCACGGGCAAACTGCGCGCTGAGCTTTCTCACTGCTTTGACGAGCTGGTAGAGATCATGCTGAACAATATTTGAATAAAAACAAAGAAACATAGAAAAATTTACAGAAATCTCTCGATTTCAACTTGAAAAATTTACGTATATATGGTATAGTGTAAGGGTACACTACCGAAAGGATCACATAGATACGATGGAAATAAAAAAGCTCTTGAAGACCATGCTGAACGAGACCTCCGTGTTTTTCACGGTGGTGACGGCACTTTATGCCTTGATGATGATGATCGCGAACACGGGAGATAAGGAGATCCTTCTTTCGGCGGAGCGTCTGCTGCTGAACTTTATGTTCGGCTGGCTCGCCTCTTTGGCGCAGGCGCTGTACCGAATGAAAAGCATTCCCCGATTGGGACGGAGTCTGTTACGCTACGCCGTATTTGCCATTTCCTTTTACCTCTGTTTTCTCCTTCCCGCCGCTATGACCGCCTCGCAAATTCTGATCGGGCTGGTTCTTTTCACCCTCGCGTACGCGCTGGTCATGGGGATCTGTACACTCTTTCTTTCCCGTTTCCGCGCCAACGCCGCTCCACAAGAGGAATATCAAAATCAGTACAGGAAAACTCGCTGACCTCCTCTGCCCCGTATGGCTGATCCGATTCTGTTTTCGGAGAGGTAGTGCTCAATGTTTTCAAAAAAGCTGTCAAGAATCACTCTGTTGCTGACAACGGTTTTTCTGTTCTCCGCCTGCACGGCGGGGACACCGCTCCCCGCCATTTCGCAAGGCGGCGCGGACACGGAAGATCCTTGTCCTCCCACGGTTTTAGCCGAAAGCGAAGATCGGGGGCAGAGCTATCTTGACAGCTTTGTTTTTTTCGGGGAATCCACAACCTATCATATGATCAACCGCGGTGTACTCAAGGGCGGCAAGAACACCGCTCAGGTTTGGGGCCCTGACAATGGAACGGTCAATCTGGACACATCCATTGCCTCCCTGCGGATCCGTTATCCCGAAACAGGGGAGTATCTGACACTGAGGGAAGCAGCAGCTCAAAGGAAACCGCCCTATTTGGTTCTGACCTTTGGACTGAACGGCGCTGTGCAGAACGTCAAGCGGGGAAAGAACTATTATCAGTCTTGTTATCATGCGATGATCACCGAAATCCGATCCGCCTCGCCTCACACAAAAATCATTCTGCAATCCTGCTTTCCCGTAGCAAAGAACATGGATATGACCTATTATTCCGTTACAGTGGATGAGCTGAACGACCGCATCGACACCATCAACGGATGGGTACTGGAATTGGCGGAGCGCGAAGGATTGCGCTATCTGAACACGGCTGAAATTCTGAAGGATAAGGACGGACGACTGATCAATCGCTATCAATCGGGAGACGGACATCATCTGACTCGGGAAGCCTACGTAGAGATCCTACACTATATCCGCACTCATGGATACGAATAAAGGAGAAATGATGAAACACCGATTGCCGAAACTTTTTTCTTGCTTCCTGCTTTGCTCTCTTCCTCTCGTTTTTGCTTCCTGCCAGGGGAAGCAAGACTTTTCCGATGACGTTCCCACTGCCGAGCTGATGGACGCAGTAGTAGAGGAGATCCCCGTCAACTTCGGGTATGAGACCTTTGGAAATGAGCATCTTCGGTATTATTTCAAGGATACCGACCTTCCCGACGACGTCTGCATCCGCTACTCGGTCCTATCGGAGGATATTAACGAGATCGGCATCTTCCACACCACAAGTGGCGAAGCGCAGAAACAGATCAAGGATTTAGCGGAGGACTATCTGGAGGAGCTTCGAGAGGATCAGGCGGCGTTTATCGCCAGTTACGCATCTGAGGAGCTTCCCAAGCTGGAGCACTCCGAGGTACGCTCCTTCGGAAATTATACCGTCTACGCCATTGCCGACGATAAAGATCGGGAATTGATTTTTGAGACGGTGAAAAAAACACTGACAAAAAAATAAAGAGACGGAAGCTTTCGCTTCCGCCTCTTTATTTTCGGTTAAGTTAGATCTTCTCTTTAACCTTGGATGCCTTACCAACTCTGTCACGCAGATAGTAGAGCTTTGCTCTTCTGACCTTACCGGAACGGATAATTTCAACCTTCTCTACGTTGGGAGAGTGAATCGGGAAGGTCTTCTCCACGCCACAGCCGTAGGAAACACGTCTTACGGTGAAGGTCTCGGAGATTCCCCCGCCATGCTTAGCGATTACGGTACCCTCGAACATCTGAATTCTTTCGCGGTTACCCTCCTTGATTCTGTTGTGAATGCGAACGGTGTCGCCAACATTCACCACGGGCATCTCTGCCTTAAGCTGCTCGTTTGTAAAAGCCTGAAGTAAGTTCATTGTTCAGTCCTCCTTAAAGATCCGGGCATTCATGCAGAGCGACGCAGCGGACTACCCTTCTATTCGTTTTACCGATTTCTCGGCACACACGCATGATATTATATCACACTTTTTCCTGTTTTGCAAGACTTTTTTAAAAATTTTTCGTTTTTTTTCCAAACATTTTTGCAAGAAGCCGTTTTGCGGTCATAAACAGCCCGCGCCCGTTGAAGATCAGCATAAATCCAAGAACGGCGATCTGGAAGAGCCACCAATATCGCAGCTCCGCAGTCATCAAGATCGCCTGAAGCAAAAGCACCGCCCCATTGACGATCACCCGCCCCCAACGCAAGGAAAACCGCAAATAATTTGCCGTGTCGTATCCTCGGATCACGTACACCGCCACATAGCTGATCAAGGTTGCCACCGCCGCGCCCATGGCGCCGTGACGGGGGATCATCACAAAATTGAGGATCACATTGATCACCGCGCCCGACATTGCCGTGAGCATGGATTGGGTGCTTTTCTTTTTGAGAAAATATACACTTCCAAGAAAAGATACCAGCGTGGAAAATACAGTTGCTACCGCCAAGACGGGAACAAATGTCCAAGAGGAATAGTAGCTATCCGAAAGCAGGATCCTCGTAAAGATCTTGGAGCCCGCGATCAACACCGAAGCCCCCATGAACATCACGCTCATGAAATTGACGTAAACAGTACCGAAAAAAGAGGATTTTTCCTCCTCGGAAGCATCCTTGACCGTAGAAAAATGCCATGCCTCCACAAACACGCCGCTCACCAAGGATAGGAGTGTCGGCAGCTTGTAAGCCGCCGCGTACAGGCCGTTTTCCCCTTCTCCGCAAAAGGCAGTGACCACGTATCGGTCAGAAACCGAGGTGATCAGCCACATCATGGTGGTTGGAATATACGGGATACTGAATTTCAGCATCTTCCCCGCTGTCTCGCGGTCTACCCTGCGAGGAGAGATATCGCGGTACAATCGCGCGCCAAAGAACAACGCGATCGCCATTACGGCATCCGCCACTACCACGGAAAGGACATACCCCACGCTTCCCATATCAAAGACTGCCAAAAACAAAATATTCAGCCCGATGGTCAGAACTGTATTGACGATTCCCTGAACGGCAAACAGAGACATTCTTCCCTGCGCCCGAATATAACCCGCAAATGCCAAGTGAAAATTGGCGGCAATGACGTACAGCGCGATCAGCAGGATATATCCGTCAAAAATTTCGAAGAACCGCAGAACCTGTATCACACCGCACAGCGCAAGGCTTCCTGCGGTGAGGATCGCAATGCCCGTAGACAGAACGGATTTTCCGTCTGTTTCCGAATCCAGCGCAAAGCGGAAAATACCGTCACAGATCCCAATCGCCGCCAAAGGGATCAACAGATTTGCCGTTTGCGCGATCAGATCCGCTGTTCCGAATTCAGAGGTAGAAAGGATGGCGGTATAGAACGGCATAAGCAGAAGGACAAGCACCTTGGATAAAAAGGTACCTGCCCCCAGAATTGCCGTGTTGGATACGAGTCGTTTATAGTTTCCCATGGTCAGCCTGCGTCAATCGCAGTTTTCCCAGTTGTGGTATACGTTCATGACGTCGTCGTCATCCTCCAGCTTCTCGATCAGCAGACCCATGAACTTGATGTCTTCCTCGCTCTCAAGAGTAACATAGTTGGATGCGATCTTGGTCTTTTCGGCGGACAGAAGCTCGTATCCCGAGCCCTCCAGCGCTTCCTTCACCGCATAGAGATCATC
>JAZNVA010000153.1:0-3188 GCA_045592565.1 Eubacteriales bacterium
TTCCGGTGTGGACGAGGAGGTTCTGGATAAGGCGACCACGCGGCGTTTTACTCTGTTGACTCAGCTTGCGCGTCGCCGTCGCAGAAAGAAAATCGTTTTTTCCTCCGCTTCGCTTGCGGCATGCCTTGCGATCATATTCTGCGCGGTCTACCTCATTCCCCTGTTCACCAAGCAAGTTCCGGTCTATACGGGAATGACGGTATCCAATACCTCTCCCGCGGCACAAAACAGCGCGGCAATTCCCGCGGCGGCAGAGGGAGATACGACTCTGCTTGCTCTGCCAAGCTACCATCCCTTTGGCGCAAGCCATTCTCTCAAAACGGATAACCCCAACGCCAACCCCAACGGACAGATCACATCCGCGCCTGCCGAGGGGGAGATCGCCGAGAAGATCGAATCCTCTCTGTCGGTAACGGGTGCTGCCACGGAGCTTTACTATGCAAAGCCACAGCAGGATATCTATATCACAGTTCACGTGGACAACCCCGACAGCTTTGAGATCCTGTCCTTTACCCTCAACGGCAATAAGTATTCCTCCTATATGTTTGAGACAGGCTCGGATATGGAAAATCTGATCCTGAAGGTGAACGTAGGAGATACCGAGGGCATTTTGGAATACACCATCGATGCCATCAAGTACGTGGACGGAACCGAGATCAAGGACGTTCGCATGGACGGCGACCGCACCGTGAAGGTTGGTGTGGCAACTTCCAAGCAGCCCGTTGCCGCGGTTACGGACGAGACCGTAGGAATCTCCGGCATCGCCTTTGGTGTGACCGTGACCGACGAGTTGAACCTGATCGCGGAGAGCGAGGGTATGATGAGGGTCGTTCTGTTGGACGGTGAAACTTTAGTGGCGCAGGAGGACCTGACGGTAGGGGAGACGAAGTCGGTGTCCTTTGAGGGGCTTTCTCCCGATCATGCCTATACCTACGGCATCTATGCATACTACGACGCGCTGGACGGTACGGGAATGAATCTCTATGAGCTGTATGAGCAAGAAATCGTTACCCAAAAGGCGGTATGGTTCAAGGATGGGCAGACAACGCAAACCGCTCTTGCATTTTCCTTGGACTGGAACGAGGCGTCCGCGACCAAGGCGCTGCAATCCCTTGCGCTGTATCGTGAGAATACGCTCGTTCGGGAGCTTGCTACCGATACCACCTCGGTAGACGGTCTGTTATCGGGTATCTCCTATCGATTGGTTGCCACCTATCGGTACGGCGACCGAATCGAAACAGCGGAATATTCTTTCACCACAGAAGCAAAGGTGGCTCCTGCTTACGAGCTTTCCACAGGTGCCGTGACACAGTCCTCCATCGGCTTCGGTATTGCCGAGACCGATATTGATAACATCGGCGAGATCACCAAGATCGAGCTGATTCATGCCACCGAGGAAAGCAGAGTAGCTCCGAGCACGGATATCCGCTCCTTTGAGGGCTTACGCTCGGGCAACGAGTATACCCTTAAGATCACCTATGTCTACGATCTGAACGACGGCAACGGCGTACATACCGAGACGGTGGAGAAGAAGATCAAGACCGCAGGAAAGGCGGCACCTATCTATGTCATCAACAGTCTGACGGCAACACAGACCAAGGTGGATTTTGATATTACAGAAACCGATGTGGATAACATTGGAACGATCACCAAGATCGAATTGCTTCACGCGACCGAGGAAACGAGAGTAGCGGCAAGCAATACCGTCCGCTCCTTTGACGGTCTGCTGTCGGGCAACGAATACACCCTCAAGATCACCTATGCGTATGATCTCAACGACGGAAACGGTGTTCAGGAAAAGATCGTGGGGAAGCTCATCACTACCCAAACCAAGACCGCTCCCACTTATACCGTCGATAATCTGACGGCAACCCAGACCAAGGTGGACTTTACCGTCACCGAAACCGACGCGGATAACATTGGAACGGTTACTAAGATCGAGCTGCTCCACGCTACCGAGGAAACGAGAGTAACCCCCGATACGAGCACGTTCTCCTTTGACGGTCTTTCCTCCGCAAACGCTTACACGATTCGGATCACCTACGCTTACGATCTCAACGACGGAACGGGTGTGCAGACAGGGATCGTGACGAGCAAATACGCTACGCTTGCCAGAGAGATCGCCGTGATCAACCCGACGCTGATTGGAAGCAAGACACTGACCGTCGGTGAAACCGCTACTGTCAGAGTAACCTTAAATAATCCGGACAATGTTCCGGTTACAGGTCTTGTCATCAACGGCGTTACCGTAGGGTTGACCGCAACGGGCGAGAATACTTATCTGATCGGATATACCTCAAACAACAAAAATGTCGCGCAGACGCTGTCGGTAGATCAGATTCTGTATGATGTATCCGACATCGCGTTTTCGCAGAATTGTAACTATAATAGCGGTATTTCCGTCGCCTTTTTGGAAAAGGTAGAAATAGAAAGCTTTTCCTTTGAAAATGGGGAGAAGCTATTTGCGGAGAATGACGTAGGGACATTGATCTTCCGATTCAAGGGAACCGAAGGGTGCGTTTTGAAAGAGATTACGGTCAAAAAATATTACTTCGCCGACTACACGGAGATTACCTATCCCCTTACCAAAATTGATGATACAACCTATTTCGTCGCAATGGAATTTCAGGGAAGTGATCGTCCTTATCCGAAAAGAGAACTTGGCGGTAGCTTTACGATCACATACGGAATCAATGATACGTATACGGTAACAAAGGAAATTGAGGCGCCTGACTCGCTGGTCTACTGTGAGGTTGATAAAATCATTGACATTCGTACCGCCGAGGATTTAATGAATCTCGCCGCAGACTACGAAAAATTATGCGGCTATCGCTTAATGAATAACATTGATTTGTCCGGTATTGATTGGCAACCATATAGCTTCAGAGGCGTTTTGTTCGGGAATGGATTTGAGATTCAAAATTTGATTCTTACGCAGGAAGACAAATATGATTCATGGTATAATCACGAGGCATCATCGGTTTCGATGTTTTTCGTCGACGATACCGCATCCTTCCTTGACGTCAAGCTAACCAATGTCACCGTTGAGATCGTTGTCCCAGCGGACTTAACAAAGGGACCTCATGTTGCGATGTTTGGAAACGCTTTGGACCAACTGTGTTACGGCTGTAGCGTGCAGGGCTCCATTACGTACATTGATCACGCAAGCTCATCTGTTTGGTTGTATT
>JAZNVA010000154.1:0-4525 GCA_045592565.1 Eubacteriales bacterium
AGCTCCCGCACCCGTAGCAGCTCCCGCACCCGTAGCAGCTCCCGCACCCGCGGCAGCTCCTGCACCCGCGGCAGCCCCCGCAGGCAAGGCAGGCGCTGTTGCGGTTAAGGCCCCCATGCCCGGTAATATCATGAAGGTCAACTTCAAGGCGGGTGATGCCGTAAAGAAGGGTGATGTTCTGGTAGTTCTTGAGGCAATGAAGATGGAGAATGATATCTGCGCCCCTCAGGACGGCGTTGTTGCAAGCGTTGAAGTCAATCAGGGCGCAACCGTTGAGACCGATGCGGTTCTCGTTACTCTGAACTGATTTTCTTTTCAAGAGGTGTCTTTAAAAATCTTTGAAAGGAAAACAGTAGAAAATGCTCGAAAAGATAACAAATTTTTTGGATACAACCGGCATTTCCAGATTGTTTCACCCGTTGGAAACTGATGCGTCAAACGGCGCGTGGTGGCAAACGCTGATTATGTTTGTGATCGCGGCAGTTTTGGTCTATCTCGCAATTTTTAGGAAATTTGAGCCTTTGCTTCTGCTTCCTATTGCGATTGGCATGCTGCTGACCAACCTTCCGGGTGCCAACATGTTCCATCTGGATTTCTTTATTCCGGACGAAAGCTTAGTATCGGCGCTGGAAAGCGCGTTCGCAGACGGAATATTTACGGATGCGGAGTTTTTACATTTATCCGAGATTGGGTTGCCGATCGAAGAAATGCTGAGCGAGATCCCGATCTTGCAAGGGGATATATTTGTGGACGAAACGCTTGGCGTGGCACTGCGTCCGGAGATCTCCGCTGAAATGTATGAGTATTTAATGTCTGATTTGACATCGGTCAATTACGGTGAGGTTCTCCATGGCGGCGGACTGTTGGATTTGCTTTATTTGGGTGTAAAGCTTGGAATTTATCCTTGCTTGATCTTTATGGGAATTGGTTCTATGACCGATTTCTCTCCGTTGATCTCCAATCCCAAGAGCTTGTTGATCGGTGCAGGCGCACAGCTTGGTGTGTTTGTTGCCTTCTCAGGCGCTTTGCTTTCCGGTGTCTTTTCTCCCGAGGAAGCAGCCGCGATCGGTATCATTGGCGGCGCGGACGGCCCTACGGCAATTCTCGTAACCAAAACACTGGCACCCGCTCTTCTTGGAGCGATCGCAATCGCGGCATACAGCTACATGGCGCTGATCCCCATGATCCAGCCTCCCTTTATGAAGTTACTTACCACCAAGAAGGAGCGTCAGATCAAAATGACCACCCTTCGTCAGGTTTCTAAGATGGAAAAGATCCTTTTCCCGATCGTGGTCACCTTTGTCGTTGGTCTGATTGTTCCCGATGCCGTTCCGCTGGTTGGTTGCTTGATGTTCGGTAACTTGCTCAATGTTTGTGGCGTGACGGATCGTCTGTCCAAGACTGCGCAGAATGAATTGATGAATATCGTGACCATTTTCTTGGGAATAACGGTCGGTGCTACTGCAAGCGCGGCGAACTTCCTGAGCACGAAAACCCTGCTGATTATTTGTCTTGGCTTGGTTGCATTCTGTATCTCGACTTGCGGTGGTTTGATCACTGCAAAGATCATGAACTGGATCTCGGGAGGAAAGATCAACCCCCTCATCGGTTCTGCGGGCGTTTCCGCCGTTCCCATGGCGGCGCGCGTATCCCAGAAGGTAGGACAGGAGGAGGATCCGTCCAACTTCCTGTTGATGCATGCGATGGGTCCCAACGTGGCAGGCGTTATCGGTTCTGCCGTAGCGGCAGGCGTGTTCCTGTCTTGGTTCTAATTTGATTGGAGGTTTATGAAATAATGGCAAAGGTAAAAATTACAGAAACCGTTCTCCGCGACTCGCACCAGTCTTTGATCGCGACGAGAATGACCACCGAGGATATGCTTCCGATTCTTGCCAAGCTGGATGAGATCGGCTACCACTCCCTTGAGGCGTGGGGCGGAGCAACCTTTGACTCCTGCCTGCGATTTCTCAACGAGGATCCTTGGGAAAGACTGCGCAAGATCCGCGCACAGGTAAAGAACACCAAGCTCCAGATGCTCTTCCGCGGACAGAATATTCTGGGCTACCGTCACTATTCCGACGACGTGGTGGAATACTTCGTACAGAAATCCATTGCAAACGGAATTGATATTTTGAGAATTTTTGACGCGTTGAACGATCCCCGTAACCTTCGTACCGCAATTGAGGCGACCAAGAAGGAGCAGGGACACGTGCAGGCGGCAATCTGCTACACCACCGATCCCGAAAACAAGATCTATACTACCGAGTACTTCACGGATTATGCAAAGACGCTGGAGAACATGGGTGCGGATTCCATCTGTATCAAGGATATGTCGGGATTGCTTCGTCCTTACGACGCGTACGAGCTGGTGAAGGCATTGAAGGAAACCGTCAATATTCCGATCCAGCTTCATACCCACTATACCTCCGGTCTGGCTTCTATGACCTTGCTCAAGGCGATCGAGGCAGGTGTGGACGTTGTGGATACCGCAATCTCCCCTATGGCAATGGGTACCTCCCAGCCTCCTACCGAGTCTTTGGTAGCAACCCTGAAGGGTACCGAGTACGACACGGGTATCGATCTTGGCAAGCTGGATGAGATCACCAAGTATTTCACTCCCATGCGTGAGAAGTATCTGGCAAGCGGACAGTTGGATCCAAAGATGCTGAAGGTGGATGTGAACGCCCTGATCTATCAGGTTCCCGGCGGAATGCTCTCTAACCTTGTATCCCAGCTGAAGCAGGCAGGAAAGTCTGATAAGCTCATTGACGTGCTGGAGGAGGTTCCGAGAGTTCGCGCTGATTCGGGTTACGCGCCTCTGGTTACACCTTCTTCCCAGATCGTTGGTACACAGGCAGTGTTCAATGTTATCGGTGGCGAGAGATATAAGATGGTTACCAAGGAGTTCAAGGGATTGGTTCAGGGACAGTATGGTAAAACCCCTGTGGAGATCAGCGATGACTTCGCAAAGAAGATCATCGGTGACGCAGAGCGGATCACCGGACGCCCCGCAGACGCGCTGGCACCCGAGCTGGACGCACTTCGCGAGAAGATCAAGCCCTACATGGAGCAGGACGAGGACGTGCTGTCTTACGCGCTGTTCGAGCAGGTTGCCCTGAAATTCTTTGAGTATAGAAAAGCCAAGAAGTACGGCATCGACGCAGATCACGCCGACGCCGCTCTGGGACTTCACAACGCATAAATCATAAAAAGAGGAAAGCAAGTTGCTTTCCTCTTTTTTAAATCACGTGAAGCTTGCGGAACGTTCTTGGGCTGATGCCATGTGTTGCGGAGAATTTTCTTGAAAAATAGAATTGATCACAAAACCCCAAGCGCTCGCTGATCTCTTTTACGGTAAGACTTGGTTCCAAAAGGAGGCGTTCTGCCCGCGCCATCAAGCAGGAATCAATATAGGCTCCGATTGGCTTATCCAGATCCGCTTTGAACTTTTTTTGCAAAACCAGCTTAGAAACGAAAAGCGCATTGGCAATTTCATCTATGGTCAGGGAAGCGGACAGATGATCGTCGATATAGGAAAGTGCCGATTTGGTGATGGACGTGTAGTCCTTCAGCTTTGGATGGACGGGAGGTCGATGTGTAAGCGCTTTGTACAGAATGTCGTGAAGAAGAAGCTTTAACCGAAGGATCGACCGAATATCCTTTTCATGGCAAAGCGTTTCTATTTCGGAAATGTAGCTCTTGCTATCGGGAAGAATGATGCAATCGTCAATTCCCGCAAACAGATCCGAGCCATCGGGACGCGTTAGCGTCAGGTGAATGTAGATCTTGTTGAGACGGTGGGGGCAAAAGCCTGAAAATTTCAGCTCGGAGGGAACGACGTATATATTGCCGGGAAGAAGGCGGACCGTGCCCTTGTCAAGGGTGAGAATTCCTTCTCCCTCGAGGGGAAGATAAACCCGCGTAAATGAGGCGCGGAGATTCTCCATGTTCCACTCCGAATCCAAATATCCATAGCTGATTTCACTGATTTCCAGATTGGTTCTCCTTGCTGCATATAGGATATCCTCGTTTCTGATCAATTCCATGAATATAAATCTCCATATTTTAAGAATAAAATTTAATGGTTTTCTCCTATATTATATGATAAAATAAAGATAAAGTCAATCATTTTTTTGATTTGGAGGAAAAACAAATGAAAAACAGATACGTGGGAGCGTATCCCACCATTGGCATCCGACCGACCATTGACGGAAGACGGGGCGTCCTGCAGGTTCGTGAATCCCTGGAGGAGCAGACCATGAATATGGCGAAGAGCGCAGCGGAGCTGTTTCGTACCCATTTGCGCTATTCCGACGGAACTCCGGTTCGTGTTGTGATTTCCGACACGACCATAGGACGAGTCAGTGAAGCGGCAGCGTGTGCCGATCAATTCCGTAAGGAGGGCGTGGATATCACGCTGACGGTAACCCCATGTTGGTGCTATGGCGCGGAGACCATGGATATGGAGCCGCATACCATCAAGGGTGTATGGGGCTTTAACGGAACGGAGAGACCGGGTGCGGTT
>JAZNVA010000155.1:0-23378 GCA_045592565.1 Eubacteriales bacterium
CCACGGGCATACCGCCCGCTCCCTTGAACTGTCCCGCGGAAATATAGGCGCCAAACTCGCGGATCTCCACCTTGACGATGACGTCGGGGTGATGTACGTCCACGCGGATGCGGGGACAAGCCTCTAAGATCTCTCCCCCGATCTCGCGGGAGATCTCCATGGAGTCAAGCGCAAAGGATTTGTCCGACCGCTTTGCCTCCACCTTAAAGGTTTTCTTTCCCTCTAAGAAGGAAGGGATATATTCCTTCGCGGTCTTGGCGATGTCCTCCATATTCTTTTCGCATACAGCCGCGCGGGCAATGGCAACGATGCCGAACACCTTGGAGGCGGCGTCAAACATACCGTCCATATCGGCGTACTCGTCCAGCGGTTCGATGTAGATGGTGCTCTGGGCGCGGTAGATATCGAACCTTCCGTAATGCACAGCACGCTTTTTCATTTCCTTGGCGAGCATATCCTCAAAGCTTTTTCGGTTGGCGCCCTTGAGAACGATCTCGCCGTATTTACACAGCAAAATCTCCTTGATCATGCGTCCTCTTCCTCCCCATCCTCAGGCTCCTGAGGGGTAATGAGTGCTTGAGCTGTTTCCAGATGCTCCTTGAGCACGAACAGATCGGTCCCGAATACGGAAAATCCCGCGATCACCTTCATGGAGGTGCCGCTACCCCGTTCCTTTTTCAGGTAGGGGATCTCCGCGTCCTTCAGAATGCTCTCCAGGATCATCAGAAGAGAATTGTCATAAACGGTGGTCAGAAGCGCCAGCGAATCGTCGTGGGGGCTGACGCGGTCAAGTCCAAAAAAAGAATCCATAAAAATTTCCTCTTTAATTTGCGTAATAGTTGGGGAAGAGAACCTCCCAGACCTTCATGCAGGCAAAGGTATCTGCTGTGGAGGTGTGGGCAATGCCGTCCCATTCGATCTCAAAGCAGCTCATGGCGTCGGTGAGAGAAGCGTGAGAGAGGTTGGGGCGATGCTCGGTGATGTAGCGCACGTATTCATTGGCGCAGCAACGGATCTTTTCGTGCAAGGCTTCCCGTTCCGCGGCGGTGTCGTAAATGTACTTGATATGGCTGTAGTCGGTGGAAACGCCATAGGCGATGATGTTTTCCGCCGCGTCAAAGATCTCGCGGATCTTGGGACCAAGCTCGTCCATCGTGGGGGCGTCCTCCACCATATCGGGGGTGATGCCGTGGATCTTCTCTGTATTTTTCCACTTTTTCTTTTTCTTGGGCTTTACAAGGGTGTCCATGATCAGATCGCCGTTGGCGTCCACGATGGTCACTGAGAGGATCTCATCGTGATCGTAAAAGCCCGTCAGCTCCAGATCGAAGAACAGAACCTTTTTGCGGTCCATTTCGTAGGATGCATTGCGGTGGGCGTCTCCTTCCACCCGACGGACAGCCAGCTCCTCCTCGTAGCAGGCGCGGCAGAGCTTCTTTTTGAATCGGATATCCTTGCCGCACTTGACGCAATTCAGAGGAAGGCGCTTGGCGGTGCGCTTATCAAAGAAGTAGAGAACGCTCTTGTCCGCCTTGAGGGTATACGCCACGGGCTCCTCCACCACCTCATAGTGCATACGGAGGAGTCGTTCCTCGGTATAATAGCCGCAGGAGGCGGCGTTTTTGGTGCTCATACGCTCGATAACGTTTCCGCTGGGAAGCGTCATGGTGTCGTGTCTGGCATTGGGGAAATACCACTGCTCGGGAGGCGCCTCGATTACCCGACCGGGATCAAAATAATAGATGATCTGACCGTCGGGAGCCACGTCATAGGCGATAGGCTCGCCCGATGGCATCAGGTGCATTTTGGACAGTGTTTGTCTTGTGAGATAGTGCTTTTTATTTGCTTCCTCGCGTCCGACCTGACGGATCTTTGCGCCGGAGCGAAGTGTCATTTCGTTTTTCAAGGGGGACCTCCCAAACCAACAGTAATTTTGAAACCATCAAATTTTATTATATCATAAAACTGCTGTGCTGTCAAGACGGAGAGCCGACTTTCCGACAAAATTACCAAAAAGGGAGAATGATAAGAAAAAACGAAAAAAAGGGTGGAAAAATCGTTCTGTCCATTGACTTTTTTTCAGAATCGTGTATAATATAAAATGAGGCGTTATGCCGTTAGAATTTATAGGAACGGAGAGATACATATATGGCAAAGATGACGTATCCCATGACCTTGGCGGGACTTCGGCGGGAGCTTCCCCTCTGTCCCATCAATGACAAGCTGATGATCGGCGCGTTCGTGATCTTCGGCGATCCCGAATTGACCACAGCGTGCGCGCGTGCGCTTCTGGATCGGGCTCCCGATTACGATTATCTGATTTCCGCGGAGGCGAAGGGAATTCCGCTGGTGCACGAAATGGCGCGTCTTGCGGGAAACCAAAAGTATTTTTTGGCAAGAAAAGCACCCAAGCTCTATATGGACGGTGTCTTTGAGGCAGAGGTTCGTTCCATTACCACCGAAAAGAAACAAACTCTATATCTGGACGGAGCGGACGCGCAGCTCATGCGCGGAAAGAGGATCCTGATCGTGGACGACGTGATCTCCACGGGAGAGTCGCTTCACGCGCTGGAGCAGCTGGTAGAGAAGGCGGGCGGCGAGATCTGCGGAAAAATGGCGATCCTTGCCGAGGGCGATGCCCAGAGCAGGGAAGACCTGATCTATCTGGAGAAGCTTCCTCTGTTTGATCATCAGGGAAATATCGTAGGTTAAGGAAGAAAGGATATTACTATGGCAGAATTGTTGAGAGAGACCGATAAACGGACGCACTATTGCGCGGAGCTGTCCGCCGCGAACGTAGGCGAGAAGGTTTGTGTGATGGGCTGGGCGCAGAAGCAGAGAGACCTTGGCGCGTTGATCTTTATTGATCTTCGTGACCGAACGGGTATCGTTCAGCTGGCGTTTGACGAGAAGACCGACAGAGAAATTTTCGGTGCCGCATTCGGTGTGCGCGCGGAGTTTGTGCTTTGCGCCAAGGGCGAGGTTCGCCGCCGCGGCGAGGGCGCTGTCAATACCAATATTCCCACGGGAGAGATCGAGATCGCCGTGGACGAGCTTCGGATCCTGTCCGCCGCTCAGACGCCTCCCTTTGAGATCGTGGAGGACAGCAAGGTCAATGCCGAGCTTCGCCTGAAGCACCGTTATCTGGATCTCCGCCGTCCCGATATGCAGGGACGTATCATGGCGCGCTCCCGCATCTCCAAAATTGCAAGAGACTACTACGCCGAGAACGGATTTATTGACATTGAAACCCCCAACCTCTGCAAGCCCACTCCCGAGGGAGCGAGAGACTATCTGGTTCCTTCCCGTGTGCATAAGGGAAAATTCTATGCTCTTCCGCAGTCTCCCCAGCTCTATAAGCAGCTGTTGATGGTGTCGGGCTTTGACCGTTATTTCCAGATCGCCCGTTGCTATCGCGACGAGGATCTGCGCGCTGACCGTCAGCCCGAGTTTACCCAGATCGATACCGAGATGTCCTTTGTGACGGCGGACGATGTGATGAAGATGCACGAGGGATTCCTCAAGCGTCTGTTAAAGGAGTTCTGCGGTAAGGAGATCACCGAAGACTTTATCCGCATGCCCTATGCGGAAGCAATGGCGCGTTTCGGCTCGGACAAGCCCGATATCCGTTTCGGATATGAGCTGACTGATCTTTCCGACGTAGTGAAGAATTGTGAGTTCAAGGTCTTCTCCGGCGCTGTGGAGAACGGCGGCTCGGTACGAGGCATCAACGTCAAGGGCGGTGCGAAATTCTCTCGCAAGGAGATCGATTCTCTGGTTGAGTTCGTCAAATCCTACCGCGCAAAGGGACTTGCTTGGCTGAAATGGGCGCAGACGGGAGAGATTTCCTCCTCCTACGCTAAGTTCCTGACCGAGGACGAAAATGAGGCGATCAAGGCAGCAATGGGTGCCGAGGCAGGCGACCTTGTGCTGATCGTTGCCGATAAGAATAAAGTCGTGTTTGATTCTCTGGGAGCGCTCCGCTGTGAGTGCGCCAAGAGAATGAGCATTCTCGATCCCATGGACTTCAAGTTCCTGTGGGTGACCGAGTTCCCCTTGCTGGAGTACAGTGAGGAGGACGGCAGATTTTATGCGATGCACCATCCCTTCACCTCTCCTATGGATGAGGACCTGCAGTATCTGGACAGCGATCCCGGCAGAGTTCGCGCCAAGGCGTACGATATCGTGCTGAACGGTACCGAGCTTGGCGGCGGATCCATTCGGATCCATGACGGAGCGATCCAGTCCAAGATGTTTGAGGTTCTGGGACTTGGCGAGGAGGAAGCGCAGGAGAAATTCGGATACCTGCTGGATGCCTTCCGTTACGGTGTGCCTCCCCACGGCGGTCTTGCATTTGGTTTCGACCGATTGGTCACGCTGTTGCTTGGTCTGGAGGACATTCGAGACGTGATCGCCTTCCCCAAGGTGCAGAACGCCTCCGAGCTGATGACCAAGGCTCCTTCCGCCCCCGACGCGGGCGCGCTTGCCGAGCTTGGCATTGCCGTGATCAGTGAGTAAATAGAACGCGAATAAGACGCGATGAGGGAAACTTTTTGCAAAAAAGTTTCCCTCAAACTCCCTTCAAAAACTTTTAATGAAATATCGGAGAAGGTTGTATGTATCATTTTTTTGCCTACATGGCTCGTATGAAGCTGATCCGTCGGTGGAGTCTGATGAAATCGGTGAGCGAGGAAAATATTGCCGAGCACAGCGCGCAGGTGGCGCAGATCGCTCACGCGCTGGCTCTGATCAAAAACAAAAAATTCGGGGGCGAGCTGAATCCCGATCGTGTGGCGACCATGGCGCTCTATCATGAGACGTCGGAGGTGCTGACGGGGGATCTGCCCACGCCCATCAAATATTACAATCCCGAGATCCGCAAGGCGTACAAGGAGATCGAGGGAGTTGCCAATGAGCGACTCCTCTGCATGCTGCCCGAGGATATGCGGGAGGAGTACCGCGCCCTGATCGTTACCGATCCGAGCTCATATGAGGAAATTTTGGTGAAGGCGGCGGACAAGATCTCTGCATATATCAAGTGTATTGAGGAGCTAAGAAGCGGAAATCGCGAATTTGCCCGTGCCGAGGAAGCGTTGCGGGGCGAGGTGGAGAAGTATTACGAATACGAGGAGGTCAAGTATTTCTGCGAGACCTTTCTGGATACCTTCCGCAAAACCCTTGACGAGCTGGAATGAGAAAACACGGCTGTTACATATCGTAACAGCCGTTTTTATTATTCCAATTCCAAGCTATCGGCGTTGAGAAATTCATGGGCGCTGATCAGCGAATCGGCAGCAATGAGCTTGGAGGCTCCGCACCGTTTGCAGGTCACAAGCACCCCGTCTCGGCGGATCTCCGCCTCGTAGTCGCCCTCCTCGTCCCCGGAGCAGCGGCAGTAGATCTTTCCCTCCGCATCCAGCTCCTTGATGACGTAGGTCACGATCTCGGTAACCTGAGGATCGGACAGTGTCTGTTCTCCTTGCAGGGCGTCGAAGCTGTCAAGACCGCTTTTCTCCAATAGATCCAGAAGCTCCAGCTCGGTACGGGACAGCTCTGCCTTTACGTGATTGGCATCTCCCATCATACAGATGTTGATGTCCGAATAAGGACAGGGAAGAACGAAGAGCTCCTTGCCGAAGAACAACGAGGAATTGACCGAAAAGTTGTGAGGTGTGGGACAGAGGATACAGGGAACGGTGAAGCGAACCTTTCCGTCCTTTCCGTATACCACTGTCATCTCGCTTTCACCGCAGGAGCATTTGAGCTTGATCATATGTCCGCCTGACAGCTGAAAAAGTCCCACTCCGCTCATGACACCCGCGCCGCAATGGGGGCAGCGGTAGGCGACGGTGGTTTGTTTGGATTCCAGTACCATATTTTACCTTCCTTGTTTCATGAGAAGATTCCAACGGGGCGCTGCACTTTTGCGCAGCGCCCCGTGCTACCTTCAGTTTATGCCTCTACCACGTTGTCCAGTGATTTCTGAACCTTTACGGTGGGCTCATATTTTGCGGCGATCTCGCTGTAGTAGGTCTCCGTGTCTGCGCTGAGAAGCGCGGAGTGTACGGTTGCTTTCCATGTCTCGGTACCCTCGCCCGCATAGAAGACTACCATATAGGAGCTTTCGTCCAAAGCAAGAGGTGTGGTGGTCAGCGCACCGGGCAATCTGAGCGCGTCATAAAGCCAGTTATCAAAGGTCTCATTGCCCAGCGTACCCATAACGTAATCGGTGATGGTATTGTGACCGGTCGCGGTGGTGCTGGTCTCGGCATATTCCTCGAAGCTCTCCAGCGTTACGGATTCCATCTCCGCCAGTGCGGCGATTGCTTTCTCGGCATCTGCTTGAGAGGAGAATACCATGAAGGAAGCGTTGCGAGTCTTGACCTCGTTCGGATACTGTGTTTTTCTCATCAAGTAAACGGTTACAGTGGAGGTCGAGGGCTTTTCAAAGGTGTCATCCTCGCTGGATCCATCCCCTGTGTGGAACACGTTGGTGTCACCCACGCCGCGTTCCTCTGCGAATGCCCAGGTCAGGAACTCATTGGACTCAGCGTACCCCGCTTTATCAACGGCGCTGGAAGCCTTCTGCGCATTGACCTTGGCAAAGGCGGTGGATTTCACCTCCGTAAGGAGCTTGGAATACGCCTCGCTGACGCCGGCGCCGTAGGTCTTTTCCTCTGCGGTCACCTTTCCGTCCTTTACGATTTCCTTTACGATGTCAGCAACGATGGCTGCCTTGTTGTCCTTCAGGGCTGCCGCGGCCTTTTCCTTGTCCGCGTCCGCTATCGTCTTTGCCTTGTATGCGGTATCAAATTCCTTTTCCGCGGAGTCGGTGAGGATCGCAGTCAGAAAATCGTCGGTGGAAACGGCGGAATCGCTCTTGATGGCTTCTGCCTTATCCTTGGCATTCTTGATCGCCGCCTTGTAGGCATCCAGAACCTCGGTCTTTTTGTCTGCCAGATCCGCATCGGTATAGTTCTCGCCCAGAATATCCTTGGCGATGTCGGTATAGGTTACGGTGAAGGAATAGGAGCTGTAATCAATGACGTTGTACGCCTTCTTGTTATCGGCATAGCCCTCATCAATGCGCTCATCGGTGATCTTGCTGTTCAGATCCTCCTGGATATAGCTCCTGCACTTGTTGGAAAGAGCGAGATACGTCATTGCCTTGCGCACGTCGGACTTATGAACGCCGGGGCCATACATATTGGAGATGTAAGCATTGACAGAGTAACCGTAGGTCGCTGCCTGTGTTTCCAGCGTCTCGATGGCGGTATCGATCTCCTCCAGATCTGCGTCCTCCAGCTTGACGCCCAGAGCGTCAGCCTCCTCACAGTAGTACAGAGTGCTCTTGACCGATTCCACGGTCTGATCCATGAAGTAGTCGTACCAGGTCACGGCGGGCGCGGTCTCGGTCGCCTCGCTGTAATTTTGCTCCTTCAGGGATACGGAGGTATCCAGCATATCTCCTATGTAGCTGGAGTACTGAGAATAAAACTCCTGATAATTGGTGTGGAAGTAATAGGACATCATATTGGCGTTGACCTTGTAGTTGTCGGTTTTGACAACGGTATTCCATCTGCCGAACACGCCGTTTTCTGCCATCAGACTGACGGCAACGCCGATGAGAATAGCGGCGGTGACAACGATGGTGATCATCGTCAATACCCAAGAGGGCATCCCCTTTTTATTTTTTCTCTTAGCCGCCGAGGGAGTCTTCGGCGCGTTTGCTTTGTTTTCTCTGATTCTGTTTGACTTTCCCATAGAAAGATCCACCTTTTTTGTATTTTGGAATTTTAACGTTGCATTGGTAAGAGGGCAAATGCCTTCTTACCAATTATTATAATTATAATAGCATACCGTGATAAAAGATTGAATAAATCGTGAACAAACTATGAATTTTAGTAGAATGTCTTGATTTTCCGGAGTAGGGGGGGAGAAGGTCGGCTCAGACATTCATGATCACGGGCAAAACCATAGGCTTCCGCTTGGTCCTTGTGTAAAGGTACTTGGAAAGAGTATCCTTGACGCAGGTCTTCAGCTCCATGCGATCCACCCGATCTCTGCGATCGAGGCAGTCGTTGATCGCCTGTGTGGCAATGGCGCGAACGTCCTCCATCAGCTCCTCGGATTCCCGTACGTAAACGAATCCGCGGGAGACGATATCGGGCCCCGAGAGAAGCAGTCTTGCCTCGGTGTCCACCGAAGCGACCACCACGATCAAGCCGTCCTGAGCCAGATGACGGCGGTCACGGAGAACGATGTTGCCTACGTCGCCTACGCCGTAGCCGTCTACCAGAACCTTACCCGCGGGAACGGTTCCCGCAAACTTGGCGCTCTTTTTATCGACCTCCAGTACCTTTCCAATATCGGAGATAAAGATATTCCGATCCTCCATTCCCATATCCAACGCCAACTCTCTGTGAGCGGCGAGATGACGGTATTCTCCGTGGACGGGCATGAGAAATTTGGGCTTGAGCAATGCCTGGAGCAGCTTCAGCTCCTCCTGACAGGCGTGGCCCGAAACGTGGACCTCCACTACCGCGTCATGAAGAACACTGACGCCGTTTTTAGAAAGCTCGTTGATGATGCGTCCTACCAGCTTTTCGTTGCCGGGGATCGCGGAGGAGGAGAGGACCACAAGATCGTTCTGTCCCAGCGTGACCTGCGAATGATCGCCAAACGCCATGCGGTAAAGAGCCGACATGGGCTCGCCCTGGCTTCCTGTCGTAATGAGAGTAAGCTCCTCAGGCTTGAAGCGCTTGATCTCGTTGATATCCACCAGTACCCCTTCGGGGAGCGTCATATAGCCCAGCTCCACGGCGGCGCCGATGATGTTCAGCATGCTTCTGCCCGTAATGGCAACCTTTCTGCCGTGGCGAGCACTTACGTTGATGATCTGTTGAACGCGATGCACGTTGGAGGAGAAGGTTGCGATCACGATCCGCTTGTCGGCGTTGGCGGTAAAGATGTTCTCCAGCGATTTTCCGACCTTCTTTTCAGATGGGGTGTGCCCCGGTCTCTCCGCATTGGTGGATTCGCTCATCAGAAGGAGAACGCCCTTTCTGCCGATCTCGCCCAGACGGGTGATGTTCATCATATCTCCGTCAATGGGGGTGATATCCAGCTTGAAGTCTCCCGAATGGACCACGACACCAACGGGGGTAGTGATGGAAAGACAGCAAGCGTCGGCAATGGAGTGATTCACGTGGATGAATTCCACCTGAAAGCACCCAAGGCGGATCGACTGTCCCGCGCGTACGCATTGAAGCGAGGGCTCATAGGGGAGCTGATGCTCCTCTAATTTGTTTTTGATGATCCCCAACGTCAGCTTCGTACCGAATATGGGGGGATTGATCTGTCGCAGAACGTAGGGGATCGCGCCGATGTGATCCTCGTGTCCGTGTGTGAGAACGATACCGCGGATCTTTTCCCGATTGGCTTCCAGATAAGAGATATCGGGAATGACCAGATCGATTCCCAGCATATCCTCATCGGGGAAGCCGAGACCGCAGTCAATGATCAAAATATCGTCCGCGTACTCCAAAACGGTCAGGTTTTTTCCGATCTCATTCAGACCGCCCAGAGGAATGACGCGAAGCTTTTCTTTTTTAGGCATAAAAACTCCTGTTTTCGTATTTTATTGTAAAGAAACAATAGGAAACGAACCCTCCTTCTCGGTACGGTCCCGCTCCCCGTATCGGCTTGGAAGGTCAAATATTATTTTTTACTTGAATATAGTATATCATATGGGGGCCGACTTGTCAAGATGTTTATGCAAACAGCAGCAGTCCAAGCCAGACCAGCGCTACCGTTGCCGCCCCCGTCAGAAGTCCGCCGAGAAAGAACCCAAGACGACTCCCGCTCTCGCCTCTGAGCCGTCGATTCTTTTTGCGAAGCAGCTCGCTTTCACTTAGGATGCGATTGGCTTCCCTTGTCATTTCGGCATGAGAGTCTCCCCGTTCCCTCAGATCGGGACGGAGAATAAAATATGCCGATTCAAAGTAACGGTTGTTGGGGATCTGTACCTGAACGATCTGCTTTTGAACTCCCTTGAGCATAGCCTGCCTTGTCCTCACTTTTTTCAAACTCTGTGGGAGTAGTATGGGCAAAAAAAGGGTATTTTAAACGGGGAAAAGAAAAATGATGGGAGAGACTGGAAAATATTTCAAAAAAGCCAGAAATTCCCATATATGGGGTTGACAAACCAATTTTGTGATGGTATAATAATCGCGTAGATTCGACAGGACTCGTGAATTTTCTCTGAAGGATCCTGTCAAAAAAGAAAAAGGAGAAAAAGATATGAAATCCACCGGTGTTGTCCGCAGAGTTGACGAATTGGGAAGAATCGTTCTCCCCATCGAGATCCGCAAAACGCTGGATATTCAGCAGAAGGATGCCATAGAGATCTTTACGGACGAGGATCGCATCATTCTTCAAAAATACCAGCCATCCTGTCTGTTTTGCGGCAGAATGGAGGATGTGGTATATTTCAACGGAAAGCGCGTCTGCTCCGCTTGTATCGCAAAGCTGAAGGAGCAGTTCTGAGCTCCTTTCATTTCTATGCTGATCCGTACCCGATCATGCAAAAAGAACGGAAAACCATGGTTTTCCGTTCTTTTTTCTTTAAAGTGAAAGCGTCAGCTCCATTCCCACGTGGAGAACGCCCTCCTCTAAAAAATCGGGGGAGTTGGCGACAAAGCCGAAGCTCTCGTAGAAGCCTTGCGCGTGTTTCTGGGCATGGACGATGATCCTTTCACAGGAAAAGGCGCCCCGAATGGCGGGGATCGCTTGCTTCATCAGCAGAGTGCCGTGTCCGATGCCGTGAGTAAGGGACAGAACCCTTCCCATTTTCACGTCTCCGTCCTCGGTGCGGTATGCCCGCAGATAGGCAAGAAGCTCGCCGTCCTCCTCCAGAAAGCAATGGAGGGCATCGTAGTCAACCCGATCCAGATCCTGACAGACAATTTGCTGCTCCAGCAGAAATACGGATTCTCTTGCCCGAAGGATCTCATAAAGCTCACGGGAGGTCAGCTCGTGGAAAAATTTGTTTTGAAATAGCATAGGTGTCCTTTCCGCGTAAATTAAACGTCGATCCACGCGCAGATGGGATAGTGATCGGAGATGTATACGTCATCGGTAGGCTCATCCGAGACGGCATAGCTCTCAAACGGTGCTCCGTTGGTAAAAATATAGTCGATCTTGCGGAGATCCTGCGAGCCGTATCGGTGGAAGGTATAGGGGAGAGACGCGGTGGCATCGGTCAGCGTTTCCTTCGTCAGAGCAATACAGTCGGAATCGGGAAGCGCATTCATGTCGCCGGTAAGGATCACCTTGCCTGACAGATCAGAGATCTGCCCGAGTAGCTGCTGCATTTCCAGAACGCGGGCGATCTTTCCCTTGTGGTCCAGATGCGTATTGATGAAATGGAAGGGAGTGTCTTGCCCCTTGGCGATCAGCTGAGCGTGCTGATAGAAGCGGGGACAGGGGCTTTGGTCGCTGTCCTCATAGCGGCTGGCGGGAATATCGGGGGTGGGGGAAAGAAATTTCGTTTCATAGCCGATCAGAGAAAACAGATCCTTCCGATAGGCGAGAGAGCAGCCCTCTCCCACGTATCCCTCCTTCCGTCCGCATCCAAGAATGACGTAGTCGTCCCCGAGGCAGTCGTTCAAAAAGTCACGCGCCATCTCTCTGGCTTCCTGAAAGCCAATGAGATCGGGCTTCTCTCTTGTGAGAACGTCACGGATCCGTTCCGTGCGGTTGGGAAAATAATTAATGCCGTCCTTTTCCGTGTCGGTTCGGAGGTTAAAGCTCATGACCTTTATTTTCATAGGCGCTCCTTATTCTATGTGCATGGTCTGTCCCGCGCCGATGCTGTAAATTTTTTTGCAATATTCAAAATACAGCGTTCTTGCGGTGGGGTTACGTACAAGGGATCCCTCGGCAGACCAGATCAGCTGCTCGTAGTCGTGAATATATTCGTAGATCTCCATGTTGGTGGCATACCAGATCTCGTTCTCTCTGCCGCTCATGAAATCGGTAAATTCCTCAATGACGTTCCAGTTGTCTCTGTCATCAAATTCGTAGCTGTGTCCCCAAAGATAAAACATCAAGGGCTCGTTTTTTACGGGGGCTTCTACGAAATCATGCGCCAGCTCCATCAGACGGGGATTGTTATGGTGGCAGGTGGCGGGGAGACGGAGCCAATTCTGTGGCAGACGGAATTTCTCGGTGGCTTCCACCGTTCTGGAATAAACGATACCACAGGAGCGCAGGACTTCTACCACCTCGTCGCTCACGCTTCCGTTGGGATAAGCCATGCCGCGGACAACGGTGCCGAATTGCTCCTCCAAAAGCTCCCGATCCTTGATGACCTCATACGCGATCCTGCCGAGGGGCAGCGTTGCCAGAGAGGGGTGGATATAGGCGTGGCAGGCGACCTCATGACCGCCGTTTCGGTAAAGCTCGGTGGCTTGTGCTTTCGTCAGACGGCGATTGTCGCTTTCCTCGTCCTCGGGCTTGTACAGCCCGCTGTTCAGATTGAAGGTACCCTTCATACCGTGGCGATTGAGGATCTCGATCAGACGGATATCCTCGATCACGCCGTCGTCGTAGCTGAAGGTCAGTGCTTTTCCCCGTCCTTCGGGAAAGCGCATACGAATGTTGTGTTTCATGATGGAAGTCCTTTCATTTTGACATTTGATTCATTTTTGGCGGAAAGAGGCGGAACGAGTCCGCCTCTTTCTTTAATCTTCGCTGTCGCCCAGCGTTCCTTCCATCACACGACGGGAATATTCCTCGGCGGTGAGCAGGACGCGACGGGGCTTGTTGCCATCGGGCTTGGAAACGTAGCCCATTTGCTCCATGGTGTCAATGATCTTGGCGGCTCGTCCGTAGCCTACGCCCAGACGTCTCTGCATCAGAGAGGTAGAGATCTTTCCTTCCTCCACCGCAAGCTTGACTGCGTCATGGAACTTAGAGTCTCCGCCCTCAGCGTCGGGAAGCGCTTCGCCGCCTCCGCCGTTCGCACCCTTCTTGGCGCCGCATTTGGCAGCCTCTTCCTCGATGCGGTTGATAAATTCGGCGTTGTATTTTGCCTTGGCGTTGTTTTCCTTGATAAAGGTAACGATGCTTTCCACCTCACCCTCGGTAACGAAGGCACCCTGCACACGCAGAGGCTTTGCGGCGCCGACGGGGGCAAAGAGCATATCGCCTCGACCGATGAGCTTTTCAGCGCCCGCGATATCAATGATGGTACGGGAGTCTACCTGAGAGGCAACGGTACAAGCGATACGGGAGGGGATATTTGCCTTGATCAGACCGGTGATAACGTCAACCGACGGACGTTGAGTACCGATAATGATGTGAATACCCGCGGCGCGCGCCTTTTGCGCCAGACGGCAGATGGAGGATTCCACCTCGTCGGGAGCGGTCATCATCAGATCGGCAAGCTCGTCGATGATGATCACCATATGGGGCATGTGCTCCTTGTAGGGATCGTTTTCGGTGGCGGCGTTGTAGGACGCGATATCGCGAACGCCAACCTCCTCGATCATCTCAAAGCGACGTTCCATCTCGGCAACGGCGGACGCAAGAGCGCCTGCCGCCTTTTTGGGCTCGCTGACGATGGGCGCGTAGAGGTGGGGGATATCGCGGTAAAGGGCGAATTCCACCTTCTTGGGGTCGATAAGGATCAGCTTAACGTCCTCGGGCTTTGCCTTGTAAAGAATACTCATGATCACGCAGTTGATACAGACCGACTTACCCATACCGGTCGCGCCCGCGATAATCATATGGGGCATTTTGGTGATGTCGAAATAAATGGGATTTCCACCTACGTCCATACCCAGAGACGCGGTGAGCTTACTCTTGGCGTCGGTGAACTGGGGATTGTCGATCAGATCCCGCAGATAAACGGTTGCTCGGTCACGGTTGGGAACCTCAATACCCACGGCGGGCTTGCCGGGGATCGGCGCCTCAATACGGACACCGGAGGTAGCAAGGCTCAGCGCGATGTCGTCCACCAGATTGGCGATGGAGCGAACCCGTACGCCTGCCTCGGGCTTCAGCTCGTATCGGGTGATCGTGGGGCCGCGGGAATAGTTGATCTCCTTGATCTGGATCTTAAAGCTCTGCAGCGTGGAGAGCAGCTGACGGGCGTTCTCCTGAAGCTCCGCGGTATGATCCTTGTCGTCCTTGTTTTTATTGGGGGTGAGCAGATCGATGGGCGGGAATACGTAGGGGACGGAAATCTCGGGGACCTCTTCCTCCTCGTCGCCTTCCTCGGGTGCCACCTCCGTGACGTCGGAGAGAAGCTCGTCGGCGTCGATCTCCGAGAGATCCAGCGGCGCGGCAGGAACCGATTCCTGCGCGGGAGCAGAGGGCGCAGACGCGGTGAGATTTTTCATCATATCGTCCATGCTGTTGTATTCGGCGGTATCAAAGCCGGGCTCGCCGCCAAAGTCTTGCGGCTCCTCGGCATCTGCCCGCTTGACGTTGAGCATTTCGGCAACGGGATGGGTATGCTCGTCTCTGGCGGGACCGATATATATCTCTCTCGAGGGTTCCTCGGTGTTAGCTTCCTCACTTGTCAGATCGGCGATCTCGTCACCCGACATGGATTGAGCGGAGCGCTCCTTTTCCGCCTTTTTTGCTTCCTTCGCCGCAGCCGCGGCAGCCATAGCCGCCTTGCGCTCCTCCACTCTCCGTTGCTTCTCGGCTTCCTTCGCCGCGGCTTCCTCCTGAGCCAGCTGCTCCGCAAGAAGCGCCTTTTCCTCTGCCCGACGCTCTCTGGCGTCCTGGATTTTGGAGATAAAATAGTCGGGAGTCAGTCCCAGGGAAAGCAGAATAAAGGGGATCAGAAGGGCGATGAGAATGATCATGGAGAGAACGGTTTCAAATGCCATCACCATCAGACAGCCCAGCATGCCGCCGATGATGCCGCCTCCCGTAAAGATCTCCTCGGCGCCGTCCTGCCACATAGCGGTAAGATCCAGATCCCTGTAGTCGGCGATCACGCCGAAGATCATGGATACCACCAGAACTACCGAGAAGGACATGATCGCCTGCAGAAGCAGTCTGCGCTTGGCGCGTCGGTAATCCTCAAAGGCGGGGGAGGAGGAGACGAAGCTGCTCTCCTTCCACTTTACGTTATAAAGACACCATTTGATGCCAATGTATCCCAGAACCAGCGCAAGCAGAGGAGCACCGCCGCCAAGCAGACCGCCCATTGCCCACTGGATCCCATAGCCAAGAAGCCCCGCGCCGTCCTCCAGCCCTGCCAGATGAACGATGATGAAGCAGATGGCGAGTACCAATGCAAAGAGGATGAATACGTAGGGGAGGATCTTATAGAGCAGCTTTCTGTGGGGAGCGGAGCGTTTTTTGGGTTCACCCGATGCATCCCATTCCTTTTTCACGGTTTTCGCCGTAGACTTGACTGCTTTTTTTGCACCGCGCTTTGCGGCGGATTTTCCCTTCTTTTGTAAGGTGTTTGCAATCTTTTTATTTGCCATTCCTGACGATGACCTCCTGTTCTCATCAAAAAATCGGTTAATATTTCATTCCTTGGGATAAACTAACCCCGAGAGACAATAATCCATGATTAAGTATAACATAAAAAGGAAGCTTTTGCAAGGGATTTTCTCGGCTTTTGCAAGATATTTTTCGGAAGGAGAACAAAGGAAGTGGAGCTTTTGAAGAAAAAAAGAGGAAAGGCAGTGGCGGGATATCTGCTCCTGAGCGGACTGCTGTCGGGAATTGTCAACGGACTGTTGGGGGCGGGAGGCGGCATTCTGATCGTTTTTGCCCTTTCCGCACTGCTGGGTGAGGAGCTGGGGGATCGTCGGGATCTGTATGCCAATGCATTGTGCGTGATGCTACCCATCTCCGTCGTATCCTGCATTCGCTATGCACTGAGAGGGAACCTCTCCACCGATGGGTTCGGGGTTTATCTCCTTCCCGCCGTGGCGGGCGGCGTTGTGGGCGGGATCCTTTTGGGAAAGCTGAATGGGATCTGGCTGAGGCGGCTGTTCGGAGCGCTGGTCATCTGGTCAGGCGTGATGCTGATGATCCGATAAAGGAGGGAGCTATGTTGATCTTTCAAATCACGGTCTCCTTCCTGATCGCCGCACTGTCCGGCATGGGTGTGGGAGGAGGCGGTCTGTTCGTTATTTATCTGGCGCTGACGGGAGATACGCCACAGCTGACGGCGCAGGGAATGAACCTGCTCTTTTTCCTCTTTTCCGCGGGAGCGTCCGCGCTGGTACACCTGAGTCGCAGAAGGATCTTCGGCAAGGTGGTGCTGCTGATGGCGCTGTCGGGGATCGTCGGATCTCTCCTGGGAACGGCGCTGACATCGTACGTATCGGAGGGCTTACTTCGGAAAAGCTTTGGATTCTTGCTGGTGGTAGGGGGTATTCTTGCTCTCAGGGGAAAGGGGAAGGATCCGTCGCAAGAGACACAATAAAACAGAGGGACTATGCGTACCGCGAAAAAATATGACGAAGACCGTATGACAAAAACGCCCTCATTCTTGATTTTCCCACGATTTTCAAAGGGAGAAGCCGTCGAATGCTCACGGCTCCTCCCTTGTTTTGCCGAAAGAGCCCGACCAAAAGACCGAGAAATGGAGAGAGGAGGTATCTTCCTTCGACAAATCTTTCCCTCGATCTTTGATACAATGAAGATGAACCAAGACACGGAAAGGGGGAGCGCGTGATGAATGCAAACGATGAAAAAGAAAAAGATATGAACGAAAAGGCTGCGCTTTTTGGAGAGACCTTCCCTCAAGCGAAGGACGGCGCGGCTACGGAAGGACGGAGGCGGAAGGCGATCCTTCTTTCTTTGGGGCGGGGCTTTCTTTACGGATTGTTCGGCTATTGGATGGAGAGAGTGTCATTGCCTTTTGGTGTTGCGCCCTTTGGCATCGCCATGCTGTGCGCCACCGACCGAGGCGTGCTGTATACCTATGCGGGGCTGTGTATATCCGCGCTTTTCGGGCAATCACGAGCATTGTTGTTGGGCGTCTATACGGCGATCCTTTTGGTTCGTCTGCTGACGCGGTTCGTTTTGGATCCACCCTGGAGTCGGGAGCAGGGCGAGGCGGCGGGAGAGCTGACGGTGTCGCAGATCTGTCCTTACCTGTTTTGTGAGCAGATCGGCTTGCGCATGGCGACCTCCGCTATTGCCGCTTTTGGCGTAGGGCTTTATCGGCTGATCCTTGGCGGATTTCTTTATTATGACCTGTACGGTACCATTCTCGCGACCATCGTAGCTCCCGTAGCGGTGCTGTTGTTTACAGGCTATTGGTCTCGGGGAAACCGAGGGGGTGAGAGACAGCTGAGCGGCTTGCTTTCCATCGCTTTCATCCTGATTCGGGGAACGGTTGACAGTAAGCTGTATGGGATCTCTCTCGGCATGTTCGGGGCAATGCTCCTGACTCTATATCTGACGCGAAGACGAGGAATGACCGTAGGCGTTATCTCCGGGGTGACCTGCGGGCTTGCGGTTTCGGTTTCTTTGTCTCCCGCCTTTGCCTTTGGCGCGATCGTCGCGGGACTGCTCTTTTCCTTTTCGCCTCTTTTTGCCGCTACGGCGGCGATGTCGGTGGGGATCGCGTGGGGCGCGTATGTCAGCGGGATCGGCGTGCTGAACGGATTGTTACCCTCCTTGTTCGCAGCAAGTATGCTTTTTGTGGCGGCGGACAAGCTCTTTTTGAGAAAAGAGGGATCGGCGACTGCTGAGACGGAGGAGAAAATATCCCCAAATGAAAAGGCAACATTTTGTCGCCCCCTTGCTGCCTTGGAACGGAACGGGATCCTTTTGATGGAGAGGGAGCAGCAGCTCCGTTTTCTTCAAGAAAGCTTTTCGGCTCTTTCGGAGGTGTTTTCCGGTCTGAGCCGCCGTATGCAGACTCCCGCGGCGGCAGATCTTCGCCAGATCTGTGACAATGCCTTTGATGGCTCTTGCGCCAGCTGCTCGGAGAGAGGTCATTGTTGGGGAGAGCGCTATCACGAAACCTCGGGCGAGGTGGGGCGCCTTTGCACCGCACTTCATCAAAACGGACACGTGGAACGCGCCGATGCAGGAGAGAGCCTCCTTGCCCGTTGCGGGCGGCTTCCCGATATTCTGGAGGAGATCAATCATAATACCGCCCGTCATCGAAGGGAGATCCACGAGGGAGATCGAACCGAGATCTTTGCCATGGATTATCGAGGGATCGCGGAGCTGTTGAGGGCGACTCTGGAGAGGGGGGAGAATGAGTTCTCGGAGAGCGAGACACTCACAAAGGTCCTGTCAGAGCTGGGACTTGACCTGACGGGCGTGTGTGTTCTGGACGGTGACCGTCGGAGGGTGGCGGTGTGCGGAGGAGATCGTGAGACCTTGGTTCGGGAGGAGCTGCGGATTCGGGATGCGATAGAAAAAAGTTGCTCCTTCCCCGTAGAGGAAGGAGTTCTTGCCGAAGGGGATGCCGCTGTGATGTTCTTTTTTGAAAGAGAGCGCCTTTGCGTCAGTGTTGCACGACACAGCTTGTGCGCAGAGGGAGAAGAGACCTATTGCGGAGATAGTGTGGGAACCTTCCGTTCACAGAACGGTCGGTTCTATGGCTTTATCAGCGATGGAATGGGCGCGGGACGGGAAGCGGCGATCACCTCGGGGCTTTGCGGTGTTTTTCTTCAAAAAATGCTTGGCGCGGGGAATTCCTGCGATACGGCGTTGCATATGCTCAACGGATTTTTGAGGAATCGCGGAAGCGGCAGTCTGCACGAATGCTCTGCGACCGTGGACCTGATGGAGCTGGATCTTCTGAACGGACGCGCATATTTTTATAAGAGCGGAGCCGCGCCTACCTACGTATATCGAAACGGAAGCCTGCTCAAGCTTCGCTCTCATACCGTTCCCGTTGGGATCATTCGGGAGCTGGATACCAGACGGATCGAGTTTGAGGTGAGCGAGGGAGATCTGATCGTCATGGTCAGTGACGGTGTGACGCAGGGCAGAGAGGAATGCCCGTGGCTCTTCGACCTTCTTCGAAGCCAAGCGCCGCAAGAGGATACAGAGGCGCCTGCCGATCGGATCGCCCGATATGCCAAGAGCGAGGGATCACCCGATGACATCTCGGTTCTGGCGATTCGGATCAGGGAAAAGTAAAGAAGGACGGTTACGGGCAGAGCCCGTAACCGTCCTTGTCTGTTTTCGTATGAGGATCAGCCGCAGCAGCAAAAGATCAACAGCAGGGCAATGATCACGATCCAGATCCAGTTATCGTCAAAAAGATTGCACAGACAGTTATTCATCAGTCGGTTCTCCCTTCAAGATTTCAAGGGCTTTGACCCTTCGATAGTATCATATGAGGGAGAGGGGAGATTGGTGACTTTCAAATTTTGTCATCAAATGCAACGGGGATGCCCAGCTCGTCGGAACGGAATGCCGCCTCCATGATCTTCATCACGCGCATCAGCTGAGCGTGAGTAACGATCTGCTCCTCTTTGCCGTCGATGGCGCGGCAGACGTTACGGTAGAAGTCGTGAACGTCGGATTCAGGGCGAGGGATTTCATGCTCCGAGATGGTCTTTTCGTCTCTGGGCGCCATGGTCTTGGTCAGACCTGCGGCGGTCACAACGGGAACGACGTCCTTTTCGTCCCAGTTTTTACAGCAAACGATGCGGCAGTTTTCCTGCCAATTACCGATGATGGCGCTACCGTTGGTTCCCGTCATATAAAAACGGGGCAGGGGGATAAAGTGAGAGGTCCCCACCTCGATCCGTGCGGTAAGATCACCCTCAAAGTACAGATCCAGCTTAAAGCCATCGTCCACCTCGTAGTTGGTGATATGGTCGCAACGGCAATAGATCTTTTCGATCTTGCGGTCGTAAACAATGCCCAGCATCTGGTCAATAAGGTGAACACCCCAGTCAAGGATCATACCGCCCCCATGCTCGCGCTTTCCACGCCAGTCGCCGGGGATTCCGCGAGAGCCCTGAATTCTCGACTCTATGCCGAAGACCTCGCCGAGCTCTCCCGACGCATAGACCTGCTTCATCATCAGATGGTCGCAATCCCATCTGCGGTTCTGGTGCACGGTAAAGAGCTTTCCCGTTCGGTTGGAGGCATCGATCATCTTTTGCAGATTTTCCGAGCTCATGGTAACGGGCTTTTCCGAGATGACGTTTTTTCCCGCCTCCATTGCGCGGATCGCCATGGGGCAGTGAAGCTCATTGGGGACGGCAAGGGTAACAAGATCCACGGAAGGGTCGGCAAGAGCGGCTTCAAAGGATTCATAGACGAATAGTCCTCTCTCTCGCGCCAGCTCCCGACGGGATTCCTTGAGATCGCAAATTCCCGCAACCTCCGCTACGTCGCTTTCCAAAAGATGTCTGACGTGCCAGCTGCCCATTCCGCCGTATCCGATGACGGCAACTCGTTTCTTTATTTCCATAGTAGCTTTCCTTTCGTTTTCAGTGGCAGCGTACGATGCCACAAGTAGTTTTGCTACTTGTATTATAAGGGAATTTGCGGACAAACGCAAGACAAGACGGAGATATTTTCAGACAAAAATTGCTCATTTTTTTGCCAAGACCGATGCCGTGGAGGAAGAAAATCAAAAAAATGCAAAAATCCTCTTGTGAAAAGAGGAAAAATAATATATAATATAGGTGTTAAAAAAGAATTTCAAAACGATGGAGTTATTCAATGTCGAATCTCGAAAAGCAAACACATATCCGTAATTTTTCTATTATTGCCCATATCGATCACGGAAAATCCACCCTTGCCGACCGCATTTTGGAGGCGACACAGACGGTCACCGCCAGAGAAATGGAGGAGCAGCTGTTGGATAGCATGGATCTGGAGCGGGAGCGGGGCATTACCATCAAGGCGCGCGCCGTGCGTCTGAACTATGAGGCCCCCGATGGAGAAAGCTATCAGTTTAACCTCATCGACACCCCCGGTCACGTGGACTTCAACTATGAGGTGTCCCGTTCTCTTAACGCCTGTGACGGCGCCCTTCTGGTGGTGGACTCGACACAGGGGATCGAGGCGCAGACCTTGGCGAACGCGTATCTGGCGGTAGATGCTGATCTGGAGATCGTTCCTGTCATCAATAAGATCGACCTGCCCTCCGCCGACGTAGAGCGGGTTCGGGGAGAGATCGAGGATATTATCGGGATCCCCGCGGAGGTTTGCCCCGCCGTTTCCGCTAAGACGGGCTTGAATATCGAACAGGTGCTGGAGGCGGTTGTTCGGGATATTCCCGCTCCCAAGGGAGACGTGAATGCCCCCCTGAAGGCGCTGATCTTCGACTCCTACTACGACAGCTATCTGGGAGTGGTGGTCAACGTCCGTATTTTTGACGGACAGGTAAAAAGCGGCGATCGGATCCGCTTGATGAGCAACGGAAGCACCTTTGACATCGTAGACGTGGGTTACATGACGCCCTTTGGCTTGCAGAAGACCGAATGCCTGTCCGCGGGAGAGGTAGGATATCTGACCGCATCCATCAAGAGCGTGGGAGATACCCGTGTGGGAGATACCGTTACCTTGGATGCTAACCCCACCGAAAAGGCGCTCCCCGGCTTTAAGGCGGTACAGCCTATGGTGTACGCGGGGATCTATCCCGCCGACGGCGCCCGATACGGAGATCTTCGCGATGCTCTGGAGAAGCTGCAGCTCAACGATGCCGCGCTGGTGTTTGAGCCCGAGACCTCCATCGCTCTCGGCTTTGGCTTCCGTTGCGGCTTCTTGGGACTTCTTCATATGGAGATCATCGAGGAAAGACTGGAGAGAGAATTCAATCTGGATCTGATCACCACAGCCCCCTCGGTTATCTATGAGGTCAAGAGAAAGGGAGGGGAGGTCACCCGCATCGATAATCCCTCCAATTTCCCTCCTGCCGATGAGATCGATACGGCATACGAGCCGCTGGTCAGAGCCAATATCATCACGCCCACCGAATACGTAGGGGGACTGATGGATCTTTGTCAGGATCGACGGGGAACCTTTTTGGATATGAAGTATATCGATACCTCCCGTGTGGAGCTGCATTACGATCTGTTTCTTAACGAGATCATTTATGACTTCTTCGATGCCCTGAAGAGCCGCTCCCGTGGGTACGCGTCATTGGATTATGAGCTTGGGGAGTACGTGCCCTCCAAACTCGTAAAGCTGGACTTTCTGCTTAACGGAGAGCAAGTAGACGCCCTGTCCTTTATCGTTCATGAGGAAAAGGCGTACGGCAGAGCCAGACGGATCGCGGAGAAGCTCAAGGATAATATTCCGAGACAGCTCTTTGAGGTTCCGATCCAGGCGGCGATCGGATCGAAGATCATCGCCCGAGAGACGGTGAAGGCAATGCGGAAGGACGTGCTTGCCAAGTGCTACGGCGGCGATATCACCCGAAAGAAGAAGCTTCTGGAAAAGCAGAAGGAAGGAAAGAAGAAGATGCGTCAGCTGGGCTCGGTTCAGGTCTCACCCGAGGCGTTCATGGCAGTGCTCAAGCTGGATGACGATAATTGAAAGCAGCGCGGTATCCAAAAGGATACCGCGCTGCTTCTTTTAAATAGAGAGAGGAATCCTTGGTGATTACACCGATCGCGTATAATGATAAAATTTTAATTTTCTATTGAAAAAATAAAAATTTGGTGCTATAATATACGTGTCACATCATCTTAATATAGATAATAACCTACGAAGGGGGTACTATACCCTTTTTTCAGCCATACTATATTTCGGTAGAAATACGGTATCGCAATAATCGGCTGAAAAGTAGGTTATAGATGGTGTGACAACTACGCGAGAGGTATTCTACGGTGCCACCTCGCAAGGGGTGGCACCTCATTTTGTTATGAAGGAAATACGGATTTGCTCCTTTTTCGGGCACAGAGATATCGAAGTGACAGAGAGCCTATACGCGAAAACAGCTGCCGAAATTATGAAAGCGGTAGATTTGGGTTGTCGCGTTTTTTATTTTGGAGGATATGGCGATTTTGATGCCCTTTGCTATCGGATTGTTACGAAAATTAAAGAGGAACGTCCTGAGACGGAGATCAAACGGGTGTACTGCGTTCCTCAGGAACGGTATTTGCGGCAGAGGACGCGTTATTTTAATCGTGAGGACTATGACGAAGCGGTTTATCTGATGCCTTCCTTTGAAGGATGGTATAAAAGCATTTATTTTCGAAATTGCGCCATGGTGGATGAAAGCGATGTTGTGATTTTATTCGCGGAGGAGCGAGAAAATAGCGGGGCGTATAAAATATATCGGTATGCGAAAAGGAAAAATGACAAAAGAATTGTAAATCTATGGAGCTGAGAAAAACAAAAGGAACAGACGTGCGGTCTGTTCCTTTTTGAAAAGCGGTATTATTCTCCGTGAGACG
>JAZNVA010000156.1:0-5619 GCA_045592565.1 Eubacteriales bacterium
CGCCAAGGAGAAGGTAAGAGTTGTTACCATGACGCTTGACGGAGATGCAATGGCAAACTTTGTAGAGGCGCTTTATGATTATTTGTCCGAGGACGAAAAAATCGTTGAATTTCTTGAAAAGTATGAGGGACCACTCTCCACGTGGCTTGTTACAAGCGGATCCTCAAAAACTGTTGTAGAGCTTTACGAGGATTATCTGGACAAAATCGGCGATAATCTTGACGAGATCTGCGATCAAATTGAGAAATCCGTGGATGAGGAGCTGATCATTAAAGTAGTAACTCCCAGACATAGCAAGCGGTTGGTTAAACTGGAGGTGTCTGTTGGAAAAGAGACACTGTTCTCGTTGGATCTTGGTATGAAGGGAATGAAGAAAACCGACAAGATAACACTGGATATCCTAGAGGAGAGGATCACATACAAGGTCAAGGAGGATACCAAAAACGAATTCCAGTGTGAACTCAAAATATTTGATACAACCATAGAGCTTTCTATAGATAAAAAGGACGAGGAGTATACCCTTGAGATCCGTACAGCGGGGGCTGCTTCAGGGTTCAGCCTAAAGGGAGATTTTATCTCTAAGGGCGGTACCACTACGATGACAGTAGAAAAAATCATCACGGGATCCGGGACGATTCAATCCAATATTACTCTTGTAATTGAGGAAAAGGACAAGATTCCGTCTCCCCCCTCAAGTTATAAGCGTATTTCCGATATTACCGATAAGGATATTGAGAGCTGGGTCGATAAAATTGAGGAGTTATTCTGATAAATACAAAAGAGAAGCACCCGTTTGGGTGCTTCTCTTTTGCAAAGATTGTATAGGGAACCTGCCATTCGATTGACACTGAAAAAAATTTATGGTATAATAAACGTCGTAAGATAGTTTTTGATCTATGAAAAAATAGCAGGAGGACAAGATGCTGACAAGAGAGGATATACATGAATTTTTAAAAGAAGCGGGGATCAAGCGAGACGACACGGTGCTGGTTCACACATCCATGCGCGCCATAGGTGAGGTGGAGGGGGGCTGTGACGGGCTGATTGACGGCTTTACCTCCTATCTGTCGGACGGACTTTTTATCGTTCCCACTCACACTTGGGGAACGGTGGGCAGAGGAGTAAGCGTTTTTGACGTCAAAACGTCGGTTCCTTGTATCGGCGCGCTTCCTACCGTGGCGGCGTTCCGCTCCGACGGTGTTCGTTCTCTGCACCCAACACACTCGGTTGCCGCTTTCGGAAAGCGGGCGGCGGAATTTGTCAAGGGCGAGGAAGTGTCCTCGACACCATGTCCCGTGGACGGTCTTTGGGCGCGACTTTACGCTGAGGACGCAAAGATTCTCCTTTTGGGCGTGCTGATGAACCGCAATACCTACATTCACGCTGTGGATGAGATGCTCGGACTGGAGGGAAAGCTTCAGGAGGAGGCTCTTTCCCTGACGGTCGTGGGCTATGATGGCGAGGAATACCAGATCCCCGCATTCTATCCGCACAAGTCGGGAGGCTCGGCAAATTTTGAAAACTACCGAGCGCCTTTGGAGCATTATGGTGCGCTGATTCGGACGAAGAAGCTTGGTAATGCCGAGGTCAGTTTGTTTTATGCAAAGCCCGCTACCGAGATTATGAAGCGTCTTTGGTCGTGTGCTGAATATGACCTTGTGGCGGAAGAAAGGGAGATTCCGAAAAAATACTTCCCTTAACGATAATGTAAAATGATAAAACCCCCTTGACAAGGGGGTTTTTTGATAGTATAATGAGAAAAACATCGATTGGAGGACACATTATGAGGCCATTGAATATCCACGAGCTTACCACGGAGCAGAAGATCGGACAGCTGTTGATCATCTGTTCATCCAGCTATAAAAATGGTCGAGATGAGATCTTTCAGATGCTTCGTGAGAAGCGATTGGGGGGCGTTCAGGTTCCTTATACGGTGGAAGGCGGTGTCCGCGGGGAAGTGGATGCCATTCAGGCAGCGGCGGGATATCCCGTGCTGATTGCCAACGATATGGAGGGGGGATGCCCCGGCGGGGAGTATCGGATCCCTTCCATGATGGCGCTGGGGATGACGGGAGACGAAGAACTTGCTTATCAGGTAGGTGCCGTTACCGCCATTGAGGCAAAGAGCATGGGCTATAATACTGTCTGGGGACCGGTGGTTGATCTACTGGATGGGAACGCCATGTTCCGCGTCACCCGATGCTTGGGGGAGGATCCCGCCTTTGTGGGTAGAATGGCAACGGCGATGCTTCGCGGATTTCATGACAATGGCATGGTGACCACCGCAAAGCATTGGCCTGCTCCTTCCGATATGCGAGATGACGGACATATGTTCTCGATCGGATCGGCGTTCACGGAGAAGGAGCTTCTGGAAAAAACCTTTGCACCCTACAAATATATCATGGAGCAAGGGCAGCTGACGGGGATCATGACGACACATACCTATTGTACTGCCGTAGACGGGGAATATCCCGCCACGGTATCGGAGAGGCTGGTATCGATCCCCAGATATCAGGGCTTTGACGGAATTATGATGACCGACTCGCTTGGTATGACGGGACTTCTCAAGAAATTCGGCAAGGAAAACTGTGAGGGCTTGGCTGTCAAAGCGGGACACGATATGCTTCTTATTGACGGCATGACTCCCGACGAGGCCTTTGGATATCTGATGAAGTCTTACCGCGAGGGAGTTTTTACCGAGGAGAGACTGAATGAGGCGGTGAGAAGAGTTCTTGCGGCGCAGGAGAGAACACTCAAGCCCGTCACGTCAATGCAGGTGTCCGACTATCAGCGACAATGCTTTGAGAGGATCGCTAAGGAGGGAATAGGGGTTGTGGTTGATCCCGACGTTTCCCTTGTGTTGGATCCCACCAAAAAGAAGGTGTTTGTGGTTCTGGTGGAAAATCTGTATCACGATCAGGATGGAAACGTCTGCGAATCCATGGTCGGCGGTGGCGTAGGAGTCAAGGAATTCCTTGCGATCAAGGAGAAAATACTGGCACGATATCCCGATAGCAGGATCGTATTGATGGATCGCTTGCCGACTCACAGCTCGATCTACCGAGCCTGCAAATTCGCCACTGAGGCGGAGGAGGTCATCTTTGTCACCAACGCTTTTCTCAAAGCGTACGGGGGAAGCGAGGATCTGACCGACCACGTGATCAACTGTATGCGGGCGATCGGAGATAAGCTTGCCGCGGTGATTCATCTGGGAAATCCCTTTGCTGCCGAGCGAATGCCCCATATACCCAGATTGATCCTCTCCACAGGGGCGAGGTGCTTGGACGAAACAGTGGATCATGCGCTTTCGATCCTATCGGGTCAGTGGATGCCCAATGGCACGCTTCCCGTAAAATTGCACCTGAAAAAATAAAAATATAAAAAATGACCGTGTAAGTTGACACTGTCATTTTTTAGTGGTAAAATAAGAGAAAAGACTCTTGGGAGGATACTATGATTTACGAAAAACAAGCACTGAAGAATATATCCTTTCCCCTCGGCGGAATCGGTACGGGTTGTATCGGTCTTGCGGGAAACGGAGAACTGAGAGATTTTGAAATTTTTAACCGCCCCAACAAAAACACACGAAACAGATATTCCCATTTTGCCATCAAGGCAACCTGCGGAGGGAAGAGCATCGCCAGAGTTCTTCACGGTGATACCAATGAAAATCTGATGGGAAGCTGCTATCAAGGACGGGGAAACGGAGGCTTCGATTCAGGTCCCAGCCCTGATTCTATGACGGGCTTTCCTCATTTCAGAGAAGTCGTCTTTGACGGCGTATTCCCGATTGCGCGCATGACCTTTCGAGATGCGGATTTTCCCGCAACGGTGCGACTTGTTGCCTTTAATCCCCTGATTCCTCACGACGAGTATCATTCCGGTCTCCCAGCCGCTTTCTTTGAGTGGGAGATTGAGAATACCGCAGAGGAGCCCGTGGAATTCGCGCTGGCGTTTACCATGCAAAACCCCGCGCAATCGGGTGTGAATCAGGTTTATTCTCCCAATGGCATGACGGGTGTATTTCTCAAGAGCGTCGATCATACGGTGGATGAGATCGAGTATTGCGATCTGTGTATCCTGACCGATCACCCCGATGCATGCTCCCAGTCAAGCTGGTATCGTGGCGCGTGGCGAGATAACGTCACCACCTATTGGCGGAATTTCCTTTCCCAGAAGCGACTTGCTCCGCGGCAATATGACACGGGTGCCAGAAGAGAGCACGGAACCGTTGCCTCTTACGTGACAATTCCTCCCAAGCAGAAAGAAAGGATCCGTTTTGTTCTCGCGTGGAACGTGCCCAACGCCTATAATTATTGGACTCAGCAGGACTCCATGCCAAAGTGGAAAAATTACTACGCGACTCAATTTGAAGATTCCCGCACGTCGGCAACCTATGCGCTGACTCACTTTGGTGAGCTTCTGCAAAAGACAGAGAGCTTCGTTGATGCTATTTCCAAAAGCACCCTGCCTGAATCGGTCAAGGATGCCATATCGGCAAATCTGTCGGTGCTGAAAACCCCCACAGTGCTTCGTCTGGAGGACGGATCTTTCTGGGGCTGGGAGGGCGGCGGCGCCACGGTCGGTCTGTGCGAGGGAAACTGTCAGCATGTCTGGAATTATGCCTACGCCCTTCCGTTCCTTTTCCCGCGCCTTGAGCGTTCCATGAGAGAGTTGACGCTCCGCTATGGATTGTTGGATAGCGGCGCTACCTCCTTCCGGATCAATCTTCCTCCCAAAAAGGAGATGTATTCGGGACTTCCTTGTGTGGACGGGCAGATGGGAGAGGTGATCAAATGCTACCGCGAATGGAAGCTGTCGGGTGACGATGAATGGCTGAAAAAGCATGCGGCAGGTATCTTCCGTATGCTGGAGTATGCTTGGTCTGACGAAAATCCCTATCGATGGGATGCTGATTGTGACGGTATTTTGGAGGGACGTCAGCATCACACGCTGGATCTGGAGCTATTTGGACCTTCCGCATGGCTGGAGGGACTTTACCTGCTTGCTCTGGATTGCGGAGCGAAGATAGCGGAGCGTATGGGAGAGTCTGCCCGTGCGGAGAAGTACAGGGAGTTGTATCGGAACGGACGAAGCTTCCTCAACGAGCAGTTGTTCAACGGAAGCTATTTTGCGCAAAAGGTCGATCTTTACGACAAGGCCACGGTAGAATCCTTTGACGTCGCGGAGCAATATTGGAACGAGGAAGCCGGACAGATCAAATACCAGATCGGAGAGGGCTGTATCATTGACCAGATGCTTGCCGATTGGCACGCTGTCCTGATCGGTGCGGATGGGGTTTTTGACCCCGAGAAAAAGAAGATCGCTCTGCAAAGCCTCTACAAAAACAATTTCAAGGAATCCATGCGCGACGTGACCAATATGTGGCGGAATTTTTCCGTAAACGATGAGAGCGGTACGGTGATCTGTTCCTATCCCGATGGAGCAACCCTTCCCGCCTTACCCGTCTCCTACTGTGAGGAGACCAATACAGGATTCGAATATGCCTTGGCAGGCTTGATGATCGCCGAGGGAATGACCGAGGAGGGCGAGCGGATGGTCCGCGCCATCCGTGACCGCTACGACGGGGAAAAGAGAAATCCTTGGAACGAGATCGAG
>JAZNVA010000157.1:0-5118 GCA_045592565.1 Eubacteriales bacterium
ATATGGTGATTCGCGGCGACGACATAGTTTTCACAGCGTCGCCCAAAGTTTTTTTAAAAAAAACTTCTCTCGCGTGCCTTTGTTTTGCAAAATTTTAATGTTGGTGCTCGCTTCGAGGGGTTCTCATCCCTATATCACACCCCACTTGTGTTTATTATAATGTTATTGTTTTATTTAACTATTTATGCTTTGTTATTTTTAAAGAAAAAAGACCGTCTATTGACGGTCTTTTTATATCTGGGGTGAGATATGGGACTCGAACCCACGGCCTCCAGGGCCACAACCTGGCGCTATAACCAACTTAGCTACACCCACCATATGGCGTGCCTTAAGGGATTCGAACCCCTGACCTACTGCTTAGAAGGCAGTTGCTCTATCCAACTGAGCTAAAGGCACAGATATATAAATGGCGCACCGGAATGCGCCATTTATGATGGAGCGAGTGATGGGAATCGAACCCACGCGACCAGCTTGGAAGGCTGGGATTCTACCATTGAACTACACTCGCATATATCCTTTTCCGGAAAACTGCCCTAATATCATACCACAAACTTTTCCCCTTGTCAATAGATTCTTGAAAATTTTTCTCTTTTTTTTTATTTTTTTTATCTATTGCGAAATTTTTGGTTCTATGGTACAATAATAACTGAAAAAAGAGGAGGAAGGAACGTTTATGAAAAAACCTCGCCACACCCTATCCTATTTGCTCACCCCCGATTACATATTTCAAACCTTTGATGAGATCACGCCCGATTTTCTGCTCTCTTTGGGGATCCGCGCGTTGCTGATCGATATTGACAACACCTTGGCTCCCTACGAGCAGCCGGAGCCCGACGATCGGATCCGCTCTTGGTTTGCTTCCCTGGAGCAAAACGGCATCAAGGCATCACTGATCTCCAACAATCACGCTCCCCGCGTAGAGCTGTTCAACCGAACGCTGGGACTTCCCGCCTATCCTGACAGTGGAAAACCGGGAAGCAAGTCATTGATAGCGGCAATGAAGGAGATGGGCTCCTCTCCCGAAAACACCGCAGGTCTTGGAGATCAGCTCCTCACAGATACACTGGCGGTCCACCGTCTGGATATGCTGTCGATTATCGTCCCCCCTATCAAGGACAAAACTACCCCCTTCTTTAAATTCAAGAGATGGTTGGAAAAACCGTTTTTGAAACGATACCGTAAAATCCACACAAAAAAGGAGAACCTATGATTCGTATTGATCGTGCTACCTTCGGTCCGGGAGGAAACAGTGAATCCTTCTATGACGAGGGCTATAAATCCACTCTGCAAGCCCCCGCATGGCTGGTATCCAAAGGGCTTGACGCCTATGAATATCAAGCGGGAAACGGCTTGACCGCAGGGGAAGCCACCCTCAGAAAAATCGGAGAGGAAGCAAAAAAATGCGGGATCCTCATGTCTCTGCACACCCCTTATTTCATTTCTCTCTCGGGAGTAGATGTAGAAAAGCGACTCAAGAGCATTGACTACATCTCCCGCTCTCTTCGCGCCGCGGAATGTCTCGGTGCCGACACCATTGTCATTCATACGGGAAGCGCCGCCAAGATCACAAGAGAGGAAGCTATGGCGCTTGCCGCCGATACGCTGACCAAAAATCTGGACGTCAACGGAGATACGGACATTCGTATGGGATTGGAGACCATGGGAAAGATCAATCAGTTAGGAACCCTTGATGAGGTTCTGACCCTCTGTAAGATCTCCCCGCTCTATCATCCCGTGGTGGATTTCGGTCATTTGAATGCCAGAAATCTCGGCAATTATTTCCCCGACTGTGACAGCTATCGCGCGATTTTCGATAAAATTGCCACCACATTGGGAGACGATTACGCCTACAACCTACACTGCCATTTCTCCAAGATCGAATACACGGGCGCGGGAGAAAAGAAGCATCTCACCTTCTCCGACACCGAGTTCGGCCCCGTCTTTGATCCGCTGGCGGAAGCCATCGTCAAGGAGGGTGTTTGCCCCCGCATCATCTGCGAATCGGCAGGAACCATGGCTGAGGATGCTCTTGCCATGAAGTGTATGTGGCAGAGCGCAAAAGGAGTCTGATATGATCGCGCTGAAAAAAATACAGAATTGCCTGACAAGGCGAAACACCGACGGTCTTCTGGTCTCCACGGAGATCAACCAGCGGTATCTGTCGGGCTTTGACTATTCCGACGGTTATCTCCTCATTACCCCCTCGCACGCTTATCTTCTGACCGATTCCCGTTACACAGAGGCGGCAAAGAACACCGTCTCGGCGGATTGGGAGGTCATTTGCCCCAAGGGAGGCATGACGGAAGGGATCAAGACCTTGGTAACAAAGCACAGCATTCACCGTCTTGCCATTGAGGACGAGGCCATGTCTTGCGCGACCTTTCAACGATTTTCCAAGGCACTTGATGACTGCACGCTTTGTACGGGCGGCTCGGAGCTTCTCGCAACACAGCGGCGGATCAAAACTCCCGAGGAGATGGAAATCATCGCGAGGGCGCAGGCAATTACCGACCTTGCCTTCGAGCACATTCTCGGCTTTCTTTCCCCCGACGTCACCGAAAAGGACGTCGCCTTGGAGCTGGAATTTTTTATGCGCTCCCACGGCGCAGAAGGCACCGCCTTCAACACCATTGCCGTATCGGGCTCCGCATCTTCTCTGCCCCACGGCGTTCCCTCCGATGTCAAGCTTCGCGAAGGCTTCCTGACCATGGATTTCGGCACCAAAGTAGATGGCTATTGCTCGGACATGACACGAACCGTGGTCATTGGCAAGGCAGATGCGGAGATGAGGCGAGTCTATGAAACCGTTTTGGCGGCGCAGACCGCCGCGCTGGAGCAGATCACGGAAGGAATGCTCTGCCGTGATGCCGATGAGATCGCCCGTAAGATCATTCGGGACGCGGGATACGGCGAGAACTTCGGACACAGTCTCGGTCACGGTGTCGGGCTGTATATCCACGAATCCCCCTCTCTCTCCGCCCGCGCTGATGAGAAATCCCGTTTGGAGCGCGGCAACGTCGTTACCGTGGAACCCGGGATTTATCTGGAAGGAAAATTCGGTTGCCGCATCGAGGACATGATCGCCATCGACCATGACGGCTCGGTTCGGAATTTTACCAAGAGTCCCAAAAATATGATCGTGATATAAGGATCCCCCCGCAGAGTTTTTCTGTTGGGGGATTTTTTCAAAAATTGTTTACAAACCTCATATTCTGTGGTATAATATAAACGCCAAACAAATTTTATATTCTACATAAAACAGGTATGTGTTTTTTATTACGGTAAAAGCACATGCTCTCTTTTGCATACCTTTTGTGTTATGTAGAATGAATTTGTTTGGCGACAATTGGAGTCATGTGTTTTTCGGTGCGTATGACTTCGGTTGTACGCACTTTTTATTTCATTATCAAAAAGGAAAGGAGAACATTAGTATGGGATTTATGGACAAAATTGGCGGAAATATTCTTCAAGGTATGATGGGAAATCTTTCGGAGGTTACACCCGAAAAGTTAACGGCTGATTACGGAATGTATTTAATGGACGGAGAAACCATCCATACCGGATTCGTTTTAATCAGAGACGTTGTAATTTTTACCGACAAAAGGATCATCGATTTAGATAAGCAAGGAGCGACCGGTGCCAAGGCTCGCGTAAGCTCAATTTATCTGGACTCTATTCTGAACGTTTCCGCGGAAACCGCGGGATTTGGAATTGATGATAGCGAGTTGACGATTGAATATATCACCTCTCCCTATTTCCGCTCCAATGGCGGTCTATCCGTTTCTTCAAGAAAATTTGAATTTCCAAAGAAATATCAAATTCAAGGTCTTTACAAGTGGCTACAGGAAACAGCATACGCAAATCACCTACATATCAATAGATAATAAACTAAAAGGAACCGCTCCACACCGAAACGGTTCCTTTTCTTTTATTCAATTTCCTCAATGTTATAGGGAGTAGACTGGTACACAAAATAGTTAAGCCAGTTGGAATACAGCAGGTTCGCACAGCTTCTCCAGCGGACAATGGGCTCCTTGGTATCGTCATCCCCGGGGAAATAATTCTTCGGCACCTCGATGGGAAGCCCCGCGTTTTTATCCCTCAGGTACTCGTTTTTAAGGGTATCGGCATCGTATTCGGAATGTCCCGTAACGAAGATCTGTCTGCCCTTTTCGGTAGCGCAGACAAACACACCCGCCTCGGGAGAGCTTGCAAGGATCTTCAGCTCGGGCACCGCCGCGATATCCTCCCGCAGACAGGTAGTATGGCGGGAATGGGGAACCACGAAGGTATCGTCAAAGCCTCGGAACAGCATAGACTGCTTATGGTCAAGGGAATGCTCGAACACGCCGAACATTTTTTTATCCAGCGGATATTTTTTGACACCGTAATGGTAGTAAAGCCCCGCCTGCGCGCCCCAGCAGATATGGAAGGTACTGGTCACGTGGGTCTTGCTCCACTCCATGATGGTACAAAGCTCCTCCCAGTAGTCGACCCCCTCAAATTCCATCTGCTCCACGGGAGCTCCCGTAATGATCATGCCGTCGTATTTCTTATGACAGACCTCATCAAAGGTCTTATAGAACGCCAGCATATGCTCCGCAGACGTATGGGTGGATTTATGGGTTGCCGTCTGCAACAGCTCCAGCTCCACCTGAAGAGGAGTATTTCCGATCAGGCGCGCGATCTGCGTCTCCGTAGTGATCTTCTGGGGCATGAGATTGAGCATCAGGATCTTCAGCGGACGGATATCCTGCGTCATGGCGCGGGTTTCCGTCATCACAAAAATATTTTCGTTGAGCAATACCTGCGTGGCAGGCAATAAATTGGGAATTTTGATCGGCATGAGCCAAATCCCTCTCTTTCCTTTATTTTTAGTTCAGCGCGTCAAGAGCCTGCTTGATATCAGCGATCAGATCGTCACTGTGCTCGATACCGCAGGACAGACGAACCAGATCACCCGAAATACCTGCCGCGACCAGCTCTTCCTCGTTCATCTGGCGGTGGGTAGCACTCGCGGGGTGCAGACAGCAGGTTCTGGCGTCGGCAACGTGAGTCTCGATTGCGGCGATCTTCAGGTTCCCCATGAACTTCTCCGCCATCAAGTCGGATCGTAGC
>JAZNVA010000158.1:0-5908 GCA_045592565.1 Eubacteriales bacterium
ACTCCTTGGCTCACAGAACGACATGGCTACGATCCGACTTTTACGTGGTGATCGGTGAGACGAGAACCTACAATTTTGAGAAGCTGGAAAAGGCGATCGCACTTGTTCGGAACGGAGCCAAGCTCATTGGCGCCAATCCCGATACGGTGGGCGTGACCGAGAAGGGGATCATGCCCGCAACGGGCTCCTTGGTGGCTCCCATTGAGATCGCCACGGGAAAGAAAGCCTATTTTGTAGGGAAGCCCAATCCTCTGATGCTTCGCCATGGGTTGCGGATCCTCGGCTGTCATAGCGAGGATATTGCCTTTATCGGCGACCGCATGGACACCGATATCATTGCGGGAATCGAATCCAATGTGGACACTGTTCTGGTGTTGACGGGTGTGACCGCCCGTGAGGATATCGATCTCTTTCCTTACCGTCCTAGGTATATTCTCAACGGTGTGGCGGATCTGGTTCGGTAGAGCGCTCAGGATGAAATGCCTATATTGTTATGAAATGAGACGACCTTTCTATCCAAAGGAGAGAAAGGTCGTCCTTTTTTTATTTTAAAAAAGATCAGGGGGTTTTAGAAAAGCCCCCTGATCAAGATCGGATCGCGGTTTTATTTCAATTCGTCCTTGTTTTTGTTCTTTTTGAACTGAACGGCGGAGATCACCATACCGGACAGCGCAAAGAGAGCGATTGCATTGGGAAGAACCATCAGATAGTTGAACATATCGGTCAGCTCCCAAACCAGATCGTTCTGGAAGATCGATCCAAGGAACACAAAGCAGATCGCCAGGACGGTGTAAATAACCGTGGACTTCTTGCCAAAGAGCTTGGTGAAGTTGACCTTGCCGAAGTAGTTCCAGCTGAGAATGGTGGAAAATGCGAAGAAGAACAGACATACGGCAACGAAGATATTACCGATCGCCTGACCTGCTGCTGCACCGAACAGCTTAGAGAAGGTAAAGCCGAATGCTGCCTGAGCCATAGTGGCATTAGAGGTATCCGCATTGATCATATCGTTGCAGTACAGAGTGGAGATAACGACCAGAGCCGTCATGGTGAGGACCACAAAGGTATCGATGAATACACCGATCATCGCGGAGGTACCCTGATCATGGGGCTTCTTTACGTTAGCCAGCGCGTGAGCGTGAGGGGTAGAACCCATACCTGCCTCGTTGGAGAACAGACCGCGCTGTGCGCCCTTGCGGATCGCCAGAGCGATAGCAGTACCGAAGGAACCGCCAAGGATCGCCTGAGGCTGGAATGCGTACCGGAAGATCATTCCGAATGCGCGGGGAACACTGGTGATATTGATCGCGAGTACCAGCAGACCGCCAATCAGATAGATCGCTGCCATAACGGGAACGACCTTCTCGGTGACGGATGCCAGACGATGAATGCCGCCCAGAAGAACGAAGCCGGCAATAGCCGCAACAACCAGACCGACGATGACCATGACCAGATTGAACTCGGTATTGCCGATGGCGAAGGTCGCGTCAATGCCAAAGCCGGAGAATACGTTTGCAAAGTTGGATGCGATGGAATTGGACTGAACCATAGCGCCGACAAAGCCGAGGGCGATGACAGCGGCAACCGAGAAGAATGCGGCAAGGAATTTACCAAATTTGCCCTTGAATGCTGTCTTGATGTAGTACACAGGACCACCCTCAACGGTTCCGTCCTCGTTTACGACACGGGTCTTCTGCGCCAGAACTGCCTCGGCGTAAATCGTTGCCATACCGAGGAATGCGATGATCCACATCCAGAAGATGGCACCGGGACCACCCACAAGAATTGCGCCGCAGGCACCGACGATGTTACCGGTACCGACCTGTGCGGCAATCGCGGCTGCCAATGCCTGGAAGGACGAAAGGCCGCCCTCCTGCTTGCCACCCTTGAACTTCATGTTGCCGAATACGTTCTTCATGCCTTCACCGAAGCAACGTACCTGAACGAAGCGGGTACGAATGGTGAACCAGAGACCTACGCCAACCAGAAGGAAGATCAACATATAGTCGGAGAGATATCCGTTGATCTTCTTCACGATGGGGAGAAGAGTTGCTTGGAATTGTTCCATAAAACCTCCTTGCCGTCACGAAGGACGGCGTTAAAAAATAAAAATGTAAATAAAAAAACCACTGAAACATCTTCAGTGGCTCCAAAGAGAAACGTTATGCTATTTTCCTCACCTCTCCAAAAAGAGAAAGAGAGATTCATAGCACCCTGTCCTTTTGCCTGAGAGATTCGATCCGAGATTCGGATCTTGCACCTTCGGCACTCTTGCGAGATTCTCCAGAGCCCCCTCCGCCAACAGTCTTTCCAACTTTCAAACAAGGGAAATTCTGCGGGCTTCAACGGTTTCATAATGGTATTATTCTAACATAGTTTTCGACATTTTGCAATACACAGACTCAACAAATATCCCGATTGTTTTTTTTATAATCTGTGCAAGATGCACAATATTGTGCTTGGAACCAAAACCGCCCTCCGTGGGGAGAGCGGTTTTTATGCGTATGGCATTATTTCTCGAAGGAGACCTCGGCAAGGCGCATATAACGGTAATTGTCACACTCATAAAGCACGTATGCCCGATCCTTTTTTGCGGAATAGCAAATATCGCTGTAGCCTCCCGTAGGATTGAGCTCTAAGACATCAATAGGTGTACTGCTCGCGTCCCGATAGCGGAGCGTCAAATGATCCCGTTCTTCCTTAATTTGAGAATTGCAGTTGGTCAACAAAATGCCGTCGCCCTTGGCGCAGACCGATCCTTGACAGATGGGGTCGGGCAGAGTGGGATCCAATGCCATGTTGGAAAAGCTCGTTCCGTCGTCAGTACTGACCGCAAAAGCGCGGAGCATATGCTCGTTTTCGTTACGGATCGACATCAGCAAGTTTCCGTCAGGAAGCTGAACCAGCGCCGATTCGTTTGGGTTGGGAATATCTTCCCCTGTCAGGGGCGCGCTTACCTGCCACGTCTCACCGCCGTCGTCACTGTAGAGGGTGGCGAGAAGGCTGGGGTGGTGGGAATAAATGTCCAGCGCGTTACAGGCAAACCAGATGGGAACGATGAGTCTGCCGCTCTCGGTACGAATGCCGTGCCCCGGACCTACCGCAAGGCAGCTCCAGAAAAACGCTGCGGTGGCGTCCACCTGCGCTGTCAGCTCGATAGGCTCGCTCCAGCTCTGTCCGCAGTCAAGGCTGACACGGTGAAACAGACGCTTATAGCTCTCGCAATAGAGCAGATGGACCTTATCGCCGTCCACGATCATGACGGGATTGTTGGTGGTGGCGCGTCCACGTCCCGTAGCGAGGATCTCCCTCTCGCTCCAGCTCCGTCCGCCATCGGTACTGCGCCGCATACCGATGTCAATGGCAGACCAGTCTCCGCCCGTGCGACATTCAAAATAAGCAAGCAGGTCACCGTTGGGCGCCTCCACAAGACCGGGGATGCGATAGATCAGATACTGTCCTTCCTCGGGAATGGGCTCCTTGGCGGCAAGCTTTGCCTTCAGATCACGCCAACAGTAGAGAGAGGTCTCTACTGTGGAAGTATGTAGCAGCTTCATTCGCGTGTCCCCGATCAAAGCAGAGGAAGCACGGTATCCAGCAACTCCTTCTCCGCCTCGGGGGTGAGGGGAGCGAAGGGAGCACGAGCTACGCCGAAGTCCATGCCCTTGGCACAGAGAATTGCCTTCTCGCCCTGCATAACGCCGCACTTGCACAGCGCCGCGATGATCACGTCGGCTTCCTCCTGAACCTTCATGGCATCCTTGATGTTACCTGCCTTGAACAGCTCATGGATCTTGATGAACTTGTCCGCCATAAAGTTGAAGGTGCTTCCGATGGCGCCGTCCGCTCCCATGGAAAGTCCCGCGAGGAAGGTCTCATCGTAGCCGTTGAACACCTTTTTGTTCGGGTAGGCAGATTTGAACTGTCTCATGGAGAAATAGTCAGAGGAGGTATGCTTGACGCCCAAGAAGCGATCGTCACACAGGAATTCACCGATCTGGGATGCGGTGAGATTGACGCCGGAGAAGGTAGGGAAGTTATAGACGATCATGGGAAGAGAGACGTGGCTGACGATCTCATAGTAGTATGCCTTGATCTCAGCAAAGGAAAATTTATAGTAGAAGGGTGCCACCGCGGAGATGGCGTTGTAGCCGAGCTTCTCCGCTTCCACGGCAAGGCCGCACGCTTCTGCCGTAGAAATACTTCCCACATGGGCGATCAGAGTGCAGCGCCCCTTGACAATGTCACGGACAAGGCGAAGCAGATGACGCTTTTCCTCGGAGGTCAGAAGAAAATTTTCGGCGGTGCTTCCATTGACATAGAATCCGGACACACCTTTTTTCAGATTATCCTCAATGAGCATGGAAAGAGCGGTCTCGTTGATCTTTCCTTCCTTGTCAAATGGGGTGAGCAGGGCGGTAAAAATACCTTCGAACTTTGGTGCCATAACAAAAAATCCTTTCCAATAAATGTATTTTTGAGATTCTGTCTTTATTTTACATGAAATTTTCAAAAAATACTTGCCTTTTTTTGCGAAATAATGTACAATTATTGCGGTGGTGAGTCAAATGCGATTGCTATTTTACTTTATGCCGCTCTATGATCATCCAATTCAAAGGAGAGAGGTATGCTGGTCCGTGAAATTACTGTTGCCCAAAGAGGTCTTGATTCCCTCAGTGGCGTCAAGCACACCATGGAAAATTGCGTGGAGCTGATTCAGGTGCTGGATGGAAAGGGGCATTTTCTCATGGGAGGCGAGCTGGTTCCCTTGCGCCGCGGTGTGGTGCTGCTGATCGACTCTCACTGTCTTCATTGCTCCGCTCCCGAGGAGGGAGAGGAATACGTGAGGAGCAAGGTGATTCTGGATCGGGATGGATTTTTACAGCTCTGCGAATTAGGGGGGACAAACCTGAAGCAAGGACAGTGTTACCTCTTGTCGGAGGGGGACACGAATGAAGTCGATCGATTGATGGAGCTGCTGGCAGAGAGCAATGGACAGAATTGGACGCACGTGAGTCTTCTTGCCCGTATTATGGCGATCTGTCATAGCGCGCAGGAAAGTCGTGAAGCGGCATACGGAGACGAAGATCCCATCCTTTCTTATATTAACAAACATCTGGATCAGCCTCTTTCCTTGGATGTTTTAGCGGCGCAGACGCACTTCTCCAAATATTATCTTTGTGAGATGTTCCGCCGCAAAACTGGTATGACCCCCATGCGCTATATTCGTCTGCTGAGGGTATCTCGCGCTCAACGACTGCTCCTGACCACAGACGACAGCATTTCCAACATTGGTCTTTCTTGCGGCTATGACAATTTTTCTTTTTTCTGCCGTGTTTTTCACAATGTCAGCGGCATGAGTCCCAGTGAGTATCGAAAAAGGAAAGGACTCGGAGTAAAAATGAAAAACATGATGGATCTTGAAAAAGGCAGAACAGAGTCTTCCGTTCTAAAAAATTCTAAAAAATCAAAAAATTTTAAAAAAAGCTCTTGACAAATGCGGGAAAATTCGGTATAATCTTCATGGTTAGACAATGCTAACTCAAATGGAAGTTAATGCGGAGGGTAAATTCAATGACCTTGTGGCAGGCAGAGGAAGGAAAGGAATATATCATCCGGGCGATCTCCACGGGGGACGAAGAGTTGGAAGCGTTTCTGTTCTCTCTCGGCTGTTATAGTGGAGAACCCATTACCGTGATTTCACGAATGAAGCGTGTCTGCGTGGTATCCATTAAGGATGGTAGATATACCATGGATGCTGATCTGGCGGAAGCTATACAAATCTGAAAAATGATCCCATGCGGATTATTTTTTTGGAGATAGTGGTTAGTCAAGACTAACCTTGTGATGCGCATTTGCTGTGAAGATGTTAAGTGACGATACATATTTTTAGGAGGAAACAATATGA
>JAZNVA010000159.1:0-19410 GCA_045592565.1 Eubacteriales bacterium
AAAAGAGAAGGACGAGGAATTCCTCGTCCTTCTCTTTTGTTTTTTCAATGCAAATCGGCAATATCCAGTACCAGACGCTCGGTCTTTTCCCAACCGAGGCAAGGATCGGTGATGGATTTTCCGTATAACCCCTCTCCGATTTTTTGACATCCGTCCTCCAGATAGCTTTCGATCATAAAGCCCTTGACCATGCTCTTGATCTCCGCAGAATGGCGGCACGTGTGCAACACGTCCTTACAGATCCTCGGTTGCTCCGCCCATTTCTTTCCCGAATTGGCGTGATTGGTATCCACGATCACTGCCATATTGGCAAGAGTTCTGGAGGAATACTCATGGTACAAATGGATCAGATCTTCATAGTGATAATTGGACATCGACTCCCCGTGACGGTTTACGTATCCGCGCAGAATCGCGTGCGCCAAAGGATTTCCCGAGGAAACGCACTCCCAACCACGGTATAGAAAGGTGTGAGAATGCTGCGCGGCGGTAATGGAGTTCAGCATAATGGAGATATCTCCTCCCGTGGGATTCTTCATGCCAACGGGAACGTCAATGCCGCTGGCGGTCAGGCGGTGCTGTTGATTTTCCACCGAGCGTGCTCCTACCGCAACGTAAGACAACAGGTCGGAAAGATACCGATAGTTTTCCGGATAAAGCATCTCGTCGGCGCAAAACAATCCGCTCTCCTCGATGGCGCGGGTGTGCAGACGGCGAATGGCGATCAGCCCCGCCAGCATATCCTCCGCCGCCTCGGGGTTGGGCTGGTGCACCATGCCCTTATAGCCTTCTCCCGTGGTACGGGGCTTGTTGGTATAAATTCTGGGAATGATCAGAAGCTTATCGCTTACCTTCTCCTGCAGGATCGCCAATCTGGAAATATACTCCAGAACCGCATCCTCACGGTCAGCGGAGCAAGGACCGATCACCAAAATCAGACGGTCGTCCCTTCCGCAAAATATATCGGCGATCTCCCTGTCACGCGCCGCTTTTTTCGTGGCATACTCCGCCTTCAGGGGATACTGCTCCTTGATATCCATGGGAATGGGAAGCTTACGAATAAATTTCATGTTGTTTTGCATCATTGACCTCCATATCGGTACGGGCTACCGTGACTATCATTATACACCCAAATGGAGAAAATGTCGAGAGCTTTTCAAAAAAAGTCGGCGCCTTTTTTTATTTTCCTACCTGCTACGTTCCCCAGCGTTGAGAAAACAAAAAATGACACAAACGAAACAAAAAATGACATGACGATTCATGAAAATCATGATATAATAGAGGTAATAAATGAAAACGTTTGCTCTGATCTTGACGAGGTGATACAATGAAGGAAGCATGGATTTCAAAAATCGACTCTCTGATTGAGGAATATACCGATCAGCTGGCGGCGGACACCGTCCGACTGGTCAATATAAAAAGCGTAGAGTCCAAGCCGTTTCCCGACGCCCCCTTTGGCGAGGGAGCAAAAAAGCTGCTGGATACCTTTTGGACTATGGCGGAGGATTCGGGACTGTTCTGTACGGATTTCAAATGCGGTGTAATACGCGCCGCTATCAAACAGAGTGATGCCGACCTTGGTATCTGGCTCCACGGAGACGTGGTCCCCGAGGGGAACGGTTGGCGCTATCCGCCCTACGATGCCACCCAACACGAGGGTTGTATTATCGGGCGTGGCGCCGCAGATAACAAGGGACAGCTTGCCGCCATGCTGACTCTCCTTCGGATCCTGAAGGAGCTTGATTTCCCCCTTCGCTACAATCCCGCCATTTATCTGGGCAGCAACGAGGAATCCGGTATGCGGGATCTTATCGGCGACGACAGCCTTCCCGATGCCCCCGGCTTTTTGAACACCTGCCAACCGCCGCGGCTTTCCCTGGTGCCCGACGGCGGCTTTCCTCTCGGCTACGGAGGAAAGGGCGCGCTGACCCTGAAGCTTCGAAGCGACACACCCCTCCACGGCTTTTTCATGACGGCGGGTCAGGACGACGCTCCCGGATGCGCTACCGCGGTGCTTGACGGTATCAAGGCACCCGAAGCACTCCCCGAATGTACCGTAAAGCAAGGAACCCCCACGGTGATCTCCGCCTTTTCCCCACCCCGTCACGGCTCCAATCCCGATCCCGCGGGAAACATGATCACCAAACTCTGCTCCGCTCTGTTGGACGCTCGATTGGTAGCGGAGGAGGATCGGCGCATCCTTCAATTCCTCAAGGAGATATCCTTAGACGTTTACGGCGAATTGCTCGGAATTGCCTCCCGGCACAAGATCCTGGGTCGCCTCACGGTATTCTCCAAAAAGATCGACTGCGCCGAAGGATATCCCGAATTGACGGTAAATATTCGGTATCCTCTCGGCATCACCCACGATGAGATCGTAAAGAGAGTTCAGGCGTACGCGAAAACGGTAGGATTCTCCGTGACGAGAGTCGACGGTACCGTTTCTCCCTATCTGGCAGACCCCAACACCCCCGTCGCCCGCGCTCTCTGCTCGGCGGCGCAGGAGATCGTCGGAAAGGAAAAGGCGCCCTATACCATCAGCGGCGCGACCTACGCTCATCACCTTCCCAACGCCTACGTATTCGGAACCGACGCCAATCTTCCTCCCGATAGCTTCCCCGTCGGCAGAGGGGGAGCCCACGGCATTGACGAGGCGGTGTCCATCGATCGCTTGAAGCGCGCCATCAGAATTTATGCCAGAGCCCTTCTCGCCCTTAATGAAATGGAATGGTAGCACCAAAACACGGCAGTGGTCTCTGCCGTGTTTTCTTTTTCGGAAGGTCATCGCGCTCTGCTCCCCCCCTATATCAACAGAACAGAAACCTCGACATTTTTTTTGAGAGACGCGGTTATTTTTTTCTCTTTTTTTGCAAAAGTTTGGAAAACTCGTTGACGAAAATTCAAAAATTTGATATCATTATAGTATGATAATCTTTTTTGGGAGGAACGAATGGAACATATCGGCTTTCAGACAATCTCGCCCGAGGAAATCGACTACGCCGTGAAGCGTATCGGCACGGATTGGATGCTGATCACGGCAAAGGATGAGGAAAACAACAGAGCAAACGCTATGACCGCCAGCTGGGGATGCCTCGGCGTTCTGTGGAACAAGCCCGTATGCGTTTGCTTCATTCGTCCCCAACGCCACACCTACACCTTGGCAGAGCAAAACGACTGCCTCTCTCTTGCTTTCTTCGGGGACGGATACCGCGATGCGCTTCGCCTGTGCGGAACAAAAAGCGGACGTGATCAGGATAAGCTTGCGGAGGCGGGGCTGACCGCCGCAGAGATCCACGGTGTTCCGATCATCAAGGAAGCGGATCTGATACTGATCGGTCGTAAGCTATACGCTGACGATCTGAAAAAGGACGCCTTTTTGGACTCTACCCTTCTTTCTAATTATAAAAACGATGATTTCCACCGTATCTACGTTCTGGAAATCCTAAATGCATATCGTAAACGCAAATAAAAAAACGGAGAAATCATATGACCTTACGCGAAGAAATCGAGCTGTTATGCATCAACGCCGGTGACGCCTCCCATAAGCTGGCGCTCGCCGATACCGAAACAAAAAATCAGATCCTTTTGCGCATTGCCGAGCTGCTGGAGTCCAACACGGAATCCCTGATTGCCGCCAACCGAATGGATCTGGATGCGGCAAGTGAAAACGACGTTCCCAAGGCAATGCAGGATCGCCTTGCTCTGAGTGAGGGACGGATCCTCGGCATCTGCCAATCTCTCCATGCACTTGCCGAGCTGGAGGATCCCGTGGGTAAGAGCGAGAGCTGGTCCCGTCCTTCGGGCTTGACGATCTCCCGCGTCCGCGTTCCCCTTGGTGTGGTTGCCATGATCTACGAGGCGCGTCCCAACGTGACGGTGGATTCCGCCGCGCTTTGTCTCAAAACGGGAAATGCCGTGATCCTGCGAGGAGGCAAGGAAGCCATACACACCAACACCGCCATTGTCGCGCTCATCAAGCAAGCGCTTGGCGATTGCGGAATGGATCCCCACTGCGTAGAGTTGATCGAATCCACCGAACGGGAAAGCGCCCAGATCCTCATGACTATGCGAGGCTTTATCGATGTACTGATCCCCCGAGGCGGCAAGGGATTGATTCAAAGCGTAGTGGAAAACGCCACAGTTCCCGTCATTGAGACAGGTGCGGGCAACTGCCATCTTTACGTAGACGAAAGCGCCGATCTGGATATGGCGATCAAGATCGCCGTCAACGCGAAATGCTCCCGCCCCTCGGTGTGCAACGCGGTGGAAACGATTCTGGTTCATGCCAGTGTCGCGGCAAAATTCCTTCCCCGCTTGAGCGAGGAGCTGCAAAAATTTGAGGTGGAGCTGCGCGGTTGCGCCAAGACACGGGTGCTGATCCCCGAAGCAATGACAGCCACCGAGGAAGATTATTACACCGAGTACAACGACTATATCGTGGCGATCAAGGTAGTAGATACCCTGTCCGATGCCATTGACCACGTAAACAAATACAGCACAGGTCACAGTGAAGCCATTATCACCTCTGACGAAGCCTGCGCCGACCGCTTTCAGAAGCAGGTCAATTCCGCGGCTGTTTACGTCAACGCCTCCACCCGCTTTACCGATGGCGGAGAATTCGGCTTTGGCGCGGAGATCGGTATTTCCACACAAAAGCTTCACGTCCGCGGTCCCATGGGACTGCCCGCTCTGACCACCGAAAAATATCTCATTCGGGGAGAGGGGGCAATTCGATGAGTAAATGGATGATCGCATCGGATATCCACGGTGACTACGCCTGCGCTGAGCAACTGATCACCCGTTACCGCGAATCGGGCGCAGAACGGTTGATCCTGCTGGGTGACCTACTCTACCATGGCCCCCGCAACGACCTGCCCGACGGTTACGCGCCAAAATCGGTAATCGAGCTGTTGAACTCCGTAAAGGAAGAGATCCTTTGTGTCCGAGGAAACTGTGATACCGAGGTGGATCAAATGGTGCTGGAGTTTCCGATCCTATCCGACTACGCATTTCTCTCGGCAGACGGCTTGACCATCCTTGCTACTCACGGACATAAAATCAATATGTCCACCTTTTCTCTGCTGAAAAAGGGATGTATCCTGCTTCACGGACACACCCACGTGCCCGCCGCAACGCCCTTCGGAAATGAAAACGTCTATATCAACCCCGGTTCCACGTCCATTCCGAAGGAAAATTCCCCCAAAAGCTATATTCTCTACGAGAACGGCACCTTCACCTTCTACGACCTGTTCGGCGAAGCGTACGACCGATATCAAGCATGACAAAAAAGCCATCTTACGATGGCTTTTTCTTTTGCAAAATCTGATTTCGTTTTCTTCTCCGCCGCGAAATGCCCTTTCCACCTTCGTGTTTCGCAACAAAAGCTATATTTTTTTACAGATGCCTTTTCTGACATATCGCGTGTATATGATCGCGGTAAATATCGCGTAAAAGGTCATATTCAATGTCCACGAAACCGTAAAGCAGAGGTTTATTGTTGCAAATTCGGGCTTCAGCGGATATATAAATTGCATCCAAAGCACTCGGAATCCAAGATTAAACGCGATGTTCGTTATGCTTGTCAGCATAGGGTATCCGAACGCTTGCAAGGCGTGGACCAACACCTGATTGATTGCATGAATAAACACAAACAGGGAAACATAGAACATTCGTGTCATTCCGTAAGAGATCGCATCGGTTGAGGAGGCGCCGAGTACGATCCCAAGCCAAAACTCACCCGTCAAAAAAAGTATGATACCGATGGTTCCGGAAATAAGAACGTTAAAGCCCAGAAAATACCAAAATGACTTTTTGACTCTTTCCTTATTTTGGGCGCCGATATTTTGCCCTATAAACGTCGTAGTTGCCGAACCGAAACCGCCGCAAAAAGCCTCTGCAATGGTAATGATCGAGGCAGCGGCTGAGTTACCCGCGATTGCATTGGTACCAAAAGAATTTGTTGCCGTGACAATTTGAAGATTTCCGATCGGAAGCACGAGACTGGAAATCGATGCGGGGATCCCAAAGCGGAGTATACGCCAGAAGGAGGACCCTCTGAAGCGCATTTTTAAAACATGGACTCTTGCTCCGTTATCCAACTTGCAAATGCGACAAAATACGAGAATGGCGCTGATAAATTTTGATGCGACTGTTGCAATGGCAACAGCCATAACTTTTTGTGGCAACAGGAAGCAAAGTACAATATTAAATACGATGTTGACAATTCCTGCAACCATTATGTACAAAAGCGGTCTTTGGGTATCGCCGAGTGTTCGGAGTATTGCTGAACCATAGTTGTAAAGCAAGCTGGCGGGGGCTGCCGCAAGATATATTCTCATATATATCAATGCGCCGCTATAGCATTCCGAGGGACAATTTGTTGCGGTAAGAAAGACAGGCGATAAAAACCATCCCGCAAAAGCAACGATCACACCAAAGCAAACGCTTGTGATCAACGAGGTGTCGATCGTTTCTCTTATCTTTTTTTCATTCTTTTGCCCCACGAAACGGGCAAGAACGATCGCCGTTCCCGTGGAAAGTCCAACGGCGCCGTTTATAATAAGAGCGGTTATCGTTCCCGTTGCGCCAATCGATGCTACGGCGGACGGCCCCGCCATATTTCCGAGAACGACCTTGTCCGCGATGCTAAAGAGATTTTGCAGGATCGTAGAGAGGATCAGCGGTATCGTATAGACAAATATATTGGCAATCAACGAGCCGCTTGTTGCATCGACTTTTTTCATCATACCGCAGACCACCTCCTTTTTTAAAAAATTATAGCATTTACCATTGACAATGTCCATAGATTAATTTATAATAAACCTATAATTTTTTAAAAGCCTAAAAAGTCGAGGTATACCGATGCACATTGATCTGATCAGCCAAAGCTATCACGAAAAGCTTGATAAATTCAAGGTAACAAACCTGCAAGGAAAATGGGACGCTATTTTTTGGGTGGAGGATGGCTCGTTTTCAATTTTTATTAAAGGGCAGTCGAAGCCGTTCGTATTGCAAAAAAACGAAATTGCCCTGATCCCCGCAGGGTTTGAGATCGATCGCGAGATAACATCATCTCTTACGTTTTATCAGCTTTACTTTTATCCTCAGGGCGATCACCCCTTTTATCTTTCCGCAAAAGCAGGTAAGCTCAAGCTGCCGCCCGATCAGGTCGAATCTATTTTAAAAAGCATGAAGCGAGCGCACATGCTTCCCGATAACCGAGAGCTTATCTCGCACGAGATTGCGCATATCTTTGCCGAAAATTATTTATTCGGCGGTACCAACACAGAGAAATTCAAGTCCTTCAGCAATGAGATCGAACGGGCGATCCGCTATATGAAAAAAAACCTTGAAAGAAAGATAAACATGGACGAGCTCGCCGATCACGTCTTTTTGAGCCATGCGGGGCTTATCAATAAGTTTCAGAAAGAGCTTAATACTACCCCGACCAACTATCTGTACCTATTACGCATGAGAAATGCAAAGCGCCTTTTGCTGAACTATTCGTACAGCATCACGGAGATATCTACGATGTGCGGCTATCAAAGCCCTTATTATTTCACAAATTCATTCCGCAAATATACGGGAATGAGCCCAAGCGCTTTCCGAAAATATCATTTGTCGGGAAAAAAATAACAAAAAGCCATCTTGGGGGACCTACCGTAAATCAGTTTTTTATCAATATCAAAAGGGACGAGAAAATCTCGTCCCTTTTGCACACGATCTTGCTTGCAAGGTATAGTGTGTTATACGATATTTTGTTTTCGGAATGTATATAAGTGATGTTTTTGCTTACGCAAAAGTGATGTTACTCACTTCGTTCGTAATGATGTTGCTCCCGAAGGTCGCAATGATGTGATGTTTGCCCGCTGTGCCGTAGGCGCTACATCACAGCCGAAGGCTACATCATTAGGCGAAGCCGACATCACTTGCCCGTAAGGGCAAACACCGTTCGGCGAACCTGCTTTATCGCAGGTCGCCGTTGCGATGGCTTTTTGTTTTGCTTATGTTCTATTCCTCTTCTTTATCTACCGCGTCGGCAAATCGGAAGCCTGCCGTCTCGGATACAGGAAGCGAGAATACCACGGCATGCGCCTTGGTATCGATCCCTGCCTTTTGCACGATCGCTTTCATAATGTCGGTTCTCTTTTCTCCCCCCGACACGATAAAGACGATCTCCTTTTCCTCGGCAATAGACAGCCCGAAGAATTTCGCGGCGCCCGCCGCGGTTCCCTTGGCGCGAATGGTCGTACCGCCCCCCGCGCCTGCTTCACGGGCGGCGTCCATGACAAGATCGGTATATCCCTTTTCATAAATCGCTACGATCAGCTCATGCTCGGATTGCATATATTTTTCCTCTCTTTCTTCAGGGGGCTGCTCCTGCCCCGCGGTAAAGTATTCCATGGTTCTCTTGCCGCCGATCCCCGACATGGGAACCGCCATGGCAACACCTCGGTTGGGAAGGTCTATCTTCATTTCCACCGTAAGCGCCCGACAAAGCTTCTTGAGGGTAAGTCCGTTTACAACGGCAAAGAGCATTGCCTTCTCGGTCTTTTCCAAGCCGAGCAGACTCAAGGTCCTCGCCCTTGCCGTTCCGTTACACAGCACGCTGTAGGTCACGTCAACGCCATGCTCCAGATAAAATTTTTCATATTCTTCCATATCCGACCGTTGAACGATCGTAATCAACCAATACAGACGATTCATAATTCCTCCCTTACAGATCGATAATATCGTCATCCGTCGGATCCCGCGTCTCGATCGCTGTCTGCGCGACATCCTCATTCTCCTGCTCCATCACATCGCTCTGCTTGGAACGAAGCTTATAGATCAAGCCGAGGATCTGGATGGTAATCAGGGGTGTCATGGCAACCAATGCGATAACACCGAAGGCATCTCCCGCGCTGCCGCCAACCGCCTCGCAGGCACCCATGGCAAAGGGCAACAGGAAGGTCGCCGTCATGGGACCTGATGCCACACCACCCGAGTCAAAGGCAATGGAGGTAAAAATATCGGGAACAAAGAAGGACAAAACCAATGCAATCACATATCCGGGGATCACGATCCACAGAATGGAGATTCCCGTCAGCACACGGATCATCGCAATGCCAACCGATGCCGCCACACCGATTGCCAACGCGCCCCCCAGAACACTGCCTCGAATGGTTCCCGCCGTAACCTCCTCCACCTGCCTTCTCAGCACATGAACCGCAGGCTCTGCCGAAACGATGAAATAACCGATCAGCATACCGAGAGGAACGATGATCCACCGCCATGCGGAGCTTGCCAACGCATTACCAAGATAATTTCCAAGAGGCATGAAGCCTACGTTCACGCCCGTCAGAAACAGCACAAGCCCCACGTAGGTATAGAGTACACCCATCATAGTCTTGCCAAAGCCACCCGTTCCCATGCCTCCCGTCACCAAACGGAACAGCAGGTAAAAAACAACGATCGGTCCGAGGGCTATGGTCATTTCCAGCAGATAATGGGGGATCTGCTCCAAAAAAATCGCCACGATCTCTCGCGAGTTATCCACGTCGGGAATGGGATACACGGGGGAGGTCTGACCGTCCACACGATAGATCATCCCCAAGATCATCACAGCAAGGATCGGTCCTACCGAGCAAAGCGCTACCATACCGAAGTTGTCGTCCCCCGAACTGTCATCGGCGGAGATCGACGCAACACCCACGCCAAGCGCCATAATAAAGGGCACGGTCATGGGTCCCGTGGTCACACCTCCCGAATCAAAGGACGCGGCACGGAAGCTTTCGGGAACAAAAAAGGCAAGTCCCAATACGATCGCGTAAAAAAACAACAACAGATATTTCAGCTTGATCCGAAAGATCACACGGAGCATGGCGATCACCAAAAAGAGTCCCACGCCCACACCCACGGTCAATATCAGGATCATATTGGGAATATCGGGGATCTGGTTTGCCAATACCTGCAGATCAGGCTCGGATACAGTAATCATCACGCCAACAAACAGCGAGATGAGAATGACGAACCAAAGCTTTCGAGATGCGGTCATTTTGGATCCCACATATTCGCCCATGGGCGTCATGGCGGTCTCGGCTCCCAGATTAAACAATCCCATTCCCACGATCAGCATGACACTGCCGATCGCAAAGGACAGCATCATCGCGGCGGAAACGGGAACCAAAGTGATCAACAGAAAAAAGACGATCCCGGTAATGGGTAATACCGAGCGTAAGGCTTCTCCCACCTTTTCCCTGAGAATCGTTCGATTGAAAAAGCGCATGAATTCGGTTCCTTCCTACAAAACTTCATAAAAGCATTATACCATATCTCTTTCCAAAAAGCAAGATGATTTGTTATTTACAAACGGTCAAAATTATGATATACTATATCCAGAAAACAACAAGGAGAAAAAGGATTCCTTATGAGCATCGGCTTTTTACCCATTTCAAAAAAAGAAATGAACGCCCTCGGATGGGATCGCCCCGATTTCGTCTACGTCACGGGCGACGCTTACGTGGATCACCCCAGCTTTGGCGTCTCCATCATTTCCCGTGTTCTGGAGGACGCGGGATTTCGTGTCGCCATTCTCTCTCAGCCTGACTATAAAAGCTGCGACGCCTTTCGGGAGTTCGGAAAACCCCGTCTGGGCTTTCTGGTAACGGCGGGAAACATCGACTCCATGGTCGCTCATTATACAGCCGCCAAGAAAAAAAGAACCTACGACTACTATTCCCCCGGCGGAAAGGCAGGACTGCGCCCCGACAGAGCCACCATCGTTTACTGCAATCGGATCCGAGAGGCATACGGTGACGTTCCCGTGATCATCGGCGGTCTGGAAGCCTCCCTGCGCCGCTTTGCCCATTATGACTACTGGTCGGATTCGGTACGACGCTCGATCCTTGTGGATTCCCGAGCTGATCTTCTCACCTACGGCATGGGAGAAAATATTCTGTTGCGCATCGCCCGCCTGCTGGACAAGGGCGTTCCGATCCGCAAGATCCGTGACGTCCGCGGCACCGTTTATCTCTGCCGTCCTGAGGACGCGATCCATTACGATGTGGCGGCGACCTTTGATTACAACAAGATGAAAAACGACAAACGGGCATATGCCGAGGCATTTGGGATCCAGTACAAAAATCAGGACGCTATCAACGGAAAAGCCATTCTGGAGCGGTATGACGACAAGCTATTGGTTCAAAACCCTCCCATGCCCCCCTTAGAGCGGCAGGAGTTGGATCATGTCTATGCCCTTCCCTATATGCGAACCTATCACCCCACGTATGAGGCGGTGGGCGGTGTTCCCGCCATTGAGGAGGTCCGATTCTCCATCACCCACAACCGTGGCTGCTTCGGCGCTTGCAATTTCTGCGCGCTGGCGTTTCACCAAGGACGGACCGTCCGCTCCCGCAGTGTGGAGAGCGTGCTCGCCGAGGCAAGAAAGATCACCGAGCTTCCCGATTTCAAGGGATACATTCACGACGTAGGCGGTCCCACGGCAAACTTCCGCTATCCCGCCTGCGAGCAACAGCTGAAAAACGGTGTCTGTGCCTCTCGGAAATGTCTTGCACCCACCCCATGCAAAAATCTGCGAGTGGATCACAGCGAGTATCTGCATATGATCGAGGAGATCGAAAAGCTACCAAAAATCAAAAAGGTCTTTATCCGTTCGGGCATTCGATTTGACTATCTGCTTCTGGATCACAGCGAGGCCTTCTTCCAAAAGCTGGTACGGGATAACGTCAGCGGGCAGCTGAAGGTCGCTCCCGAGCATTGCTCCTCCCCTGTTCTCCGTTGCATGGGTAAGCCCGACTTCGCCGTATACGAAAAATTCCGCAAACGGTATTTTGAGATCACCAAGTCGGCGGGTAAGGAGCAATATCTGGTACCCTACCTCATGTCCAGTCACCCCGGCTCTACGCTAAAGGACGCGCTGGAGCTGGCGCTATGCCTCAAGCGGGATCACTATGCCCCCGAGCAGGTACAGGACTATTATCCCACGCCCGGAACCGCCTCCACGGTCATGTTCTATACGGGGATCAATCCTCTGGATATGAAGCTCGTCTACGTGGCAACCGATTATCACGAAAAGCAGCTGCAACGGGCACTGCTGCAGTATAACCGTCCGCAGAACGCTCCCCTCGTCCGCGAGGCGCTTCTCAAGCTGGGCAGAGAGGATCTCATCGGCTATGCACCCGAATGTCTCGTACGTCCCGAAAGAAGCGAAACGCCCAAGGGAAAGCCCGTCGCACGCGTCCAAGGAAAGAAAAGCGGCGAAAAGACGAGAAAGGGAAACACGCCTCCAAAAGGAAAAGCGCCCGTCCCCAAGACGAACGCCCGATCCGCCGCGCGTGGTAAAAAAAGAAAATAAGATAGAATCCCCTTCCAAGGAAGGGGATTCTTCTGTATTCCTGTTGCCTTTATTTTTATCCGATCCGTTTGGCTCTTTCAGCAAACTCCGAGGGAGTAAGCCCCGTGGTGGATTTGAATACCTTGCAGAAATAAGAGGAGTTGGCAAAGCCCACGTCGGTGGCGATCTCCTCCATGGATCGATCGGATCCCACCAAGAGCTCCTTTGCCCGTTCCACCCGATAATGCTGAATGTACTTCGTGGGGGGCATACCGAACACGGCAATAAAGATATTACGGTAATAGGTCTCTCCGATACCGGACATTCTGGCAAGATCGGGAGTATAGAGATCCTGCTTGCGATAATTTTTCTCCATGTACTTCACGGATTTATGGATCAAGCTGTATTTTCCCGCCAAAGAGTCGGTATAGGAGTAAACGGAAGACAGCAGAGTGAGCATACCGTACAGCTCGGACAGACATTTGGAATGATACGCGGGACCGCGCAACGTCCAATAGTACAGCAGATTTTTAAAGGAAGCCGCCACGCCGCCCTCCTCATCGGTCAGATACATTCCCGCACAAGGCTTCTCCTCGCCATCCACAGCGTCAAATTCCACCACGGCACAATCTCCCTGACGGTCTACATACAGCGAATACTCGGTTCCCGCGGGAAGATACAGGACGTGCTCTGATTTAATGATATATTCCTCTCCGCCTACGGTGTAGCTGGAGCGTCCTTGCCGCTTGAAGATCAGCAAGGAATGCTCGGTCACCGCATCCGTCTCGGTGTCCTGCGCCAACGTATAGTTATAAATATTGACAATGCGGGAGATCACCAGATTGGAGATGTCAAATTTTTTCATGATTTCGGCTCCTTTTTCTCTGTCCTCGGTCTTCCCCTGAGAACAGCCCCTTAATATTACCAATATTGTATCACGAATCGCGAATTTTGTCAATTAGTGACGAAAAAATTTGTGTGTTTTTTTACATAAAAAAGGGCAGATGAAGGATCTGCCCTTTTTCGTATTTCTGATTACTTGCTGACAACCTCGATGCTCTCGATGACAACGGGAGTCTGGGGTACGTCCTGCATATACCAGCCGTAATTGCCCGTGGGAGTATTGGCAATGGCATCCAACACGTCCAGTCCCTCCGTTACCTTGCCAAAGCCCGCATACTGGTTATCCAGGTGAGGCGCGTCCATGTGCATCACAAAGAACTGAGAAGATGCGGAGTTGGGATCGGAGGTACGCGCCATGGAAAGCACGCCTCTGGTGTGCTTCAGGGTATTCTGAGCAAAGCCGTTGGCACGGAACTCGCCCGCGATGGCATCACACTCCTTGTGTTCCATCTCCTCGGTATAGCCGCCGCCCTGAATCATAAAGCCACGGATAACACGGTGGAAGATCAGCCCCTCAAAGAAGCCCTCCTCGGCAAGCTTCACAAAGTTTGCAACCGTCTTGGGTGCCTGCAGAGGATAAAGCTCGGCGGTCATGGTGCCGAAATCCTTTACGTTGATTTTGATGATAGGATTGTTCATGTTTTTATTCCTTTCGGTATTATAAATTATTCACTGATATCAGAAAGATCATAGGCGATCAGAAACAGCTCGTCGATCCGTTTTTGCCGTCCCGCCAGATGCAACCAGCCAAAGAGCGCCTCCATGCCTGTGGCGGCTCTGTACTCGGCAACCGTTGCGGATTTCGGGGTATTGGTATGTCCGACGTTCCGTCCGCGGCGGAAGATCGCTTCTTCCTCCTCGATCAGGTAAGGCTGCAATCGCTTCATCGCCTCCGCCTGCGCGGTGGCGCGAACAAAGTCAAGCGCCCTTTTGTTCAGAGTTGCCGAAGAAGAAAGTCCGCTCTTCACCAAATACTGTCTGACACAAAGCTCCAATACACAGTCTCCGAGATAGGCAAGAGACGCGGTGGAATAGGTATTCAATGCCTGCTTCATCACGATAGACTCCCTCCGTCTTAAAATTGGATCCGTCGAACCGATGTCACCTTCACCGTGTCGGTATTCAGATCAAACAGCGCGCCTCGGGCTTGGATCTCACCCTCGGCAACACGGAAGCGAACCGGCATCTGTGTGCGAAACCGTTCGATCACACCCGCCGCATCCGAACCAATGACACCGTTGATCGGTCCCGTCATGCCCAGATCGGTAATGTATCCGCTTCCACAGGGCAGGATCTGTTCGTCAGCCGTTTGTACGTGGGTATGGGTACCGAACATGACGTGGATCCGTCCGTCAAAATAACGGGCAAGGGCGATCTTCTCCGAGGTTGCCTCGGCGTGGATATCCATCAGGGCGAAAGCGTAGCTTCCCTTCTCCCGCTCCAGGATTCGGTCCACCGTGGCAAAGGGACATGCCAACGGCTCCATCAGAGCAGTCCCCATCACGTTGATACACAAGATCCTCCATCCGCAAAGATTCAGGACCGTATATCCGCTTCCGGGCGCCAACGGAGGATAATTGGCAGGACGAAGGATCCACTCCGCGTTGCTGAGCAGCTCGCAGATATCCCGTCTGCCGTAGGCATGGTTTCCGAGGGTGACAAGATCCGCTCCCGCATCTGCCAGCTTCTTTGCGTCAGGGGTACTGATCCCGTGGATATCCGTCGCGTTTTCTCCGTTGACCACCACCAGCTCCGCTCCCAGCTCCCGTCGCTTCTGCCATAAGGTTTTTTGCAAATATTCAATACTTTTGGCGCCTACCACGTCGCCAATCGCTAAAATCTTCATGCTTGAATCTTTCTATTTTCTTTTATTTCCCGCTGTCCGCAAAGGTATTGTTCAGGATCAAGTATTCCACGGTCTTATCGTACAGCATAGAGTCAAGGACCAGATCCCTCATGTTTTCCCTGACGTACTCTGCGCTGTATCCGTAGTCAGCCACGTATTTCTCCACGTATCGGTCATACAGCTCTTCCTTTTCTCCCTCGGTCAGCGTCATGCCCGTATCGGCTACCACGTAACGAAAAACCAGATCCTCTCGCACCAGCCTTTTTGCCTCCGCGAGGATCAATTCCTCCGAGACATCCTGCTCCAGATAACGGTATTTTGCTCTCTCCTGCGCCGCATAGTAATCCAACTGCTCCTGAGGATAGGTCTTGATCTGTGCACGTTCCACAATAGTCCGCCACACAGCCTCTCCCTTGGTTTCGTCATTGGCGGAACGAGTGACCGTCAGCCCCGTATAGGTATCCAAGGTCACGTATTCGTCCAATCTCGCAAGATCATACTCCACCCATTCCCCGCTTTCCCCGGTCTTTTCGTCCTTGGCACAGGAACCGAGGCAGAGAGTGAGTGCCAGCGTCGCAAGAAGAATTCTCCATGCGTTCGTTTTCATAGAATCACTCCTGAAAAAAGAAGCGGCTTGTTTGCCAACAAAGCCGCTCTCTTTTGAATTATTTGCTCTCAACCTTGAGCACTTCCTTGCCGCCGTAATATCCGCAAGCCTTGCAAACACGGTGATTCATAACGAATTCGCCGCACTTGGGGCACTTCGTCATGCCGGGGAGCATCAACTTCCAGTTATTGGAACGTCTTTTGTCTCTGCGAGCCTTCGATACTTTTCTCTTCGGTACTGCCATGATCTACACCTCCTTGAAGCGCGTGTAACACGTTCATTTATATAAATTATTTCTTTTCTTCTTCGCCGCTGTCGTCAAAAAAGGTCTTGAGAATTGCCAGCCGCGGGTCGATTTCCTTTCCCGTACAGCCGCAATCTCCGTCCCGCTTCGGTTTTCCGCAATGAGGACACAATCCCTCGCAATCCTCCGAGCAAAGCAGACGCATGGGGAATCCCAGCAAAAGCTCCTCTCGCAGTGGCTCATCCACATCCAACTCGGAACCGTTGAGCACCACGTACTCGTCGGATTCCTCCAGTTGCTGTTCGGTCAACGTACCCTCGGTGGTAACCGTGCGCTCGAAGTCAAGAGAGAAAACTCCGTCAACCGGAGCAAGACATCTGGCACATTCCCCGTGGTATCTGAGCTCTGCCTTCAAAACCAGACGCATATATCCTGCGTTGTCAGTGATATACCCCGTCACACGGGCATCGGAATCAAAGATGATCCCGTCCATCTGTTCGGGAGACAGCATATAATCCAGCTCCAACCGTTTCGCCTCTCCTCGAAGAAGCGGACCGACGTCGACGATCATACTCTACCTCCTGCGGATTTTGGAGTCTCGCGCAAAACCAAAATTGATTGACATAAAATGCGACAATACATATTATAATCGATTCCAAGACACTTGTCAAGAGTTTTTTTAAATATTATCCGTAAAATTCCTCGATTTCGGAAATTTTACTTGCAAATTTCTTTACTTTGGGGAATATATATGGTAAAATAGACAGAGAAATCGACGATCGGAGGATATCAATGAAGCCCTATTCCGTTTTTTCTTATACCGAGGATGCGCTCTCCCTCCTGCCTCCCCGCCCCGCCGAGTCTCACAAGGGGACATTCGGACGGGTTCTTTGCGTATGCGGAAGCCGCGGCATGAGCGGCGCCGCCTTTCTTTGCGCCAAGGCTGCCTATCGAATGGGAGCGGGACTGGTTCGGATCCTCACCGCTCAGGAAAACCGCGTCATTCTCCAGACTCAGCTTCCCGAAGCCATCGTCACCGCCTATGACAGCGATGCCCCCGATATGAATACCATATCCGAGGCGGCAGAATGGGCTGACGTGCTGGTGATCGGTTGCGGGCTTGGTATCACACCCGTCTCCCGCAAAATTCTCGCCTATCTGCTGAGAAGCAACGAAAAGCCGAAGGTGCTGGACGCGGACGCTCTGAATCTCCTTTCCCGCAATCCTTCCCTTCTCAAATATACGAAGAACGCCATTCTCACGCCACATCCGTTGGAGCTTTCCAGACTCACGGGGAAATCCCCTGAAGAGCTGCTTTCGGACAGCGAGAAAGCCGCCTACGATTTTGCAAAAAAGCGGAACACCGTTTGCGTTCTTAAGGAGCATCGAACGGCAGTTTCCGACGGGGGCGATCGCCTCTACCGAAACACCACGGGAAATAGCGGCATGGCAACGGGGGGCGCGGGAGACGTCTTGGCGGGAATGCTGGGCGGACTTTGGGCGCAGTGCCGTTTCGACGAAGCCTACACGCCCCTACGGATCGCCGCTCTGGGCGTGTATCTGCACGGTCTTTGCGGAGACCTTGCCGCCCACCGTCTGGGAGAATATTCCCTGATGGCATCCGACCTTCTCGACACTCTTCCCGAGATCCTTCGCCGATGCGGATCGCCCTTGGACTTTCCCTCGCCACACCAAGATTTTTCTTGACAAATCGCCCAAAATGTGGTATAATATAGGTATGGGACAACCATAGGTTGCCGAGCTGTTGCTCCACCGAAACGGTGGCGACGCTTCCCGATTCTTCGAGGAAGCGTGAAGATCTCTTTTTGCCTTCCTCGGGAGAGGGAGGTGATGTTAATGATTACTTGGGAGGAACTTTTCCTTTTTTTTAACCTGCTGATCGCACTGATCACTTGTATCATTGAAATCGAAAAAAACAAAAAGAAATAACCGCCCTGCGACTAACATAGCGGTTATTCTCCGATAATGACTTAAGGAAGCGCCCACCTTCGGTGCCTCACAGTTTTATTATACGCTGTTTTTCTTGGTTTGTCAATAGCCCACGGCAATTTTCAAAAAAGGGGTTGGTTCTTCCGACGGCTGTTATACTTCCTGCCGAGCGGATCGCCAATCCCCCATTTTTATTGATTACTCATCCAGCTCTGCGAACCGTTCACGGGCGCGGAAAATGAGAGAAATACACCAAATGCCCGCCAGAGCCACGACGGTGTAAACGATCCGGCTGCCAAGAGCCGTCTGACCGCCAAACAACCATGCAACGATATCAAATCGGAACAGTCCGATGCTGCCCCAGTTCAGGGCACCGATGATGGTGATGATCAGAGCGATTCTGTCCATAATCATTGTCAAGTCCTCCTTTGAAACGGATTTCCGCTCAAGGTTAGTTTGAGTCGCGACCTCGGATTTATGACCGATAAATATTGGCAAGACAGAAAAGTGTTTTCCCCGGCTCCTATTCTTTCCCTTTTTGGATAAAATATCTATCATGCAGCAAAGGTAAAAAGGATCACAACATGACGAAAAACGACTTGCACGCCGGTCACCGCAATCGGCTTCGCGCCAAATTTTCAAGTGGCGCTCTTTTGGACGAGCATGAAATACTGGAGCTGTTGCTCTTCGAATGTATCCCACGCTGTAATACCAATGAAATCGCTCACCGCCTCTTAAATCGCTTCGGTTCCATTCGCGGCGTATTAGATGCCAAGGAATCCGAGCTGAAGGAGATCGAGGGGATCGGCAGTCATTCGGCGTTCTTTCTCCGCCTTCTCCCCGCCGTGGTGGCGCTGTACCAAAGAAGCGGGATCAGCCCGCGCGGACTTCTGACGGGAAAGAAAGAGCTTTATATTTACATGCAAAGCCTATTTATCGGTTCCTCCACCGAAAAGATCTTTTTGATGCTGTTCGGCGGTGTGGGAAATCTCAAGCGGGTGCTTCAGCTGGACGACGGTCTGCCTACGTCCTCGGGAATCCTCCTTAACAAGCTGATTCGAACAATTTCGGAAAGCAACGCCTCCTCTGTGGTGCTGGTACACAATCATCCCGACGGAGTCCCCTTTCCCTCCGCGGAAGACCGTCGGGCGACCGAGCGGCTTCAGCAGGCCTTGAACCCGATCGACGTTCATCTGGTGGATCATTTCATCATCGCGGGAGACATCTGTTACTCCATCCTGAGCGACCGCAGTGAGCGGATCGAGTTCTGAACCGCTTTTTCACAAAACCGTCACAAACGCCCATAATTTTTCACGTAATTTTCCGAAAAAATAAACGGTACGTTAAAAATTTCGTGGTATGATATATATTGTTGTTATTTTTATATAAAAGCAAATCATATTGAAGGAGAAAACGATGCTTGAACTGAGAAATATCGTGAAAACCTATGTCTCCGGAGAGAACGAGGTTCATGCCCTGAGGGGCGTTAGCCTGAAGTTCCGCAAGAACGAATTCGTTTCGATCCTGGG
>JAZNVA010000160.1:0-4656 GCA_045592565.1 Eubacteriales bacterium
TTCTCGGTGCCCATCGCGCGAAGCACGGCGATACAGATCAGACCGATGGGTCCGCATCCCTGTACCACAACACGGGAGTTGAAGCGGAGAATACCCGTGGTTTTCGCTCTCTCTACCGCATGGATCAGAACGGCGCAGGGCTCAATAAGGATTCTGCTGTCCAGATCCAGATCACTGACGTTGAAAATGGTGGATCCGCCGCGAACAAGAATGTAATCGGCGAACCAGCCGTTGAGGTGCTTGTCGTCATCGGGCAGCAGTCCGTACACGTCCGCTCCTCCCACGTTCTGCTTATTCAGGTCGAACATGGTAATATCGGGATTATCCTTGAAGATCATGCAGGTGACCACCTTGTCACCAAGGTGCAGAGGCTTACCCGCGCTGTCCTTCTTGACGTTCTTACCCATCTTTACGATCTCGCCCGTCCCCTCGTGTCCGAGAACAACGGGGATCAGGGAGAAGGGATCGCGCTTGAACTCGTGAGCGTCGGTTCCGCACACGCCGCATCCCTCGACCTTTACCAGAATATCGTCGTCGCCCAGCTCGGGGATCGGATATTCCTGAAGGTCAAAATGCTCTGCCTTGGTGAGCATCGCTACCCGAGAGGTTGCGGGAATGGGCCCTGCCGACTTGGCGGCGGGGGCGCTTGCGCTACCCATGCTCTCGAGAACCTGTCTGACAATCTTCTCGATGTCCGTGGATTTCATATCCATTGTAGTATCCTTTCGTTTATTCCATATTGTTTTCAAAATACCGCTTACCGTACAGGGACAGCGCCGCGTCCTGCTCCTCCGAGCCTCCGCTGACACCGAGACCTCCTACGATCTTACCGGTAGGATCGGTGAGAGGATCTCCTCCCCCGAAGATCACGATCTTGCCGCCGTTGGTGAACTGGATCCCATACAGCGACTCTCCGGGCTGCGCCAGAGGCTTCAAGGTCATGGTGGACATTTTCAGCGCCACCACGGTGTACGCCTTGTTCACCGCTACGTCGTAGCTGGCAAGATAAGCGTCATCCATCACCTTGACTACCTTGGCATTTCCCGCCTCGTCCGATACGCAGACGACGACGGAAAGCCCCATTCGCTTCGCCTCGGCGATCACACCGTCCGCAAGCCGCTCGGCTCGCTCCAGTGTCACCGTCTTGGTCTTACCCTGTATGCGGGATACGGTATTCTGAACGATCTGTCGAATTTGACGTTCGTCCATCATACGTACCGTAGTCGGGACTTATTTGCCCAGAGACTCCATCACCATCGCGGTGATCTTCGCAACCATGTCTGCGTCTACGTCTCCGCTCTTGCAGCTACCGCCGCAGCCGTGACAGCTGGGCTTACCTGCCTTCGCATTGGGGCAGATGTCTGCGGGGTGCTTACCCTTCAGACCGAACTGACGGCGGATCTCGTACAGTCTCTGAACCTGAGCATCGGTCAGTCTCTTAGGACCGCCCAGAACCTTGGACTGGTACAGAAGCTGTGCATAGAACTCCAGAGACTCCATCTTGTGATATGCATTCAGCAGAGAATCGGAGAAGGACAGCGCGCCGTGGTTTGCCAGAAGAACTGCGTCATAGTGCTGCAGGTACTTGGAAACGGCATCGGGGATCTCCTCGGTGGAGGGAGTTCCGTACTCTGCGATCGGAACACAACCCAGAGCGATGACTGCCTCTGGCATGATCGGCTCGGTCAGCGGAATGCCTGCGATCGCGAAGGAGGTTGCATACAGAGGATGCGCGTGAACGACAGACGTTACGTCGGGACGCTCGCGGTACACTCTCATGTGCATCTTGATCTCGGAGGAAGGCTTAAAGCCCTTATTTGCCTGAATGACCTTTCCGTTCGCGTCGACCTTACAGATGTACTCGGGGGTCATAAAGCCCTTGGATACGCCCGTGGGGGTGCAGAGGAACTCGTTGTCGTTCAGCTTAACGGATATGTTACCGTCGTTGGAGGCAACCATTCCCTTGTCGTAGATTCGCTTACCGATCTCGCAAATTTGTTTTTTGATTTCGTACTCGTTTACCATGATTTTGTTCTCCTTTTGAAATAGATTATAAATTATTTTTTCTTTTCATTTTTATCAGCTCTGCTTCCGCAGATAAGCCTTCAATGCATCCACACCCTCTCCGGTGTGAGAATTCAGGGGAAAGATCTCCTTGCATCCCGACAGCCTCAGCCACCGTTCCGCCCGCTCGGGAGACGCGTGATCGATCTTGGTCACGATCCCGATCACGTCCCGATTCACCATGCAGGTGATATTGGGAGGAAACAAGGAGTAATCCTCGTCGGCGGCGATCAGAAGCGCCACCACGTCAGCCTCGTACGCGTAAATGGCAAGTGCCGCGCCAAGGCCGTGTACCTCAGCATATTCGCCGGGGGAGTCAATGAGCCAGTCGCCGTATTGGATCGCCTGTGTCTTGACGTATCGGATCTCCTCCCCTCGGAGGGCTTGCTTCAGCGTGGTCTTGCCCACGCCGTGCCGTCCCACCAAAAGGGTCTTTTTCATACCTGCGCTCAGGTCTTTGTGATCTTGCATGCCGTAAACCCAAGCACGCCCTCGGCGTATTCCACCACCGCCCGCAAGGACGCGTCCACCTCCGAGAAGGTTCCCGTGAGGATCACCGTTCCGCTGAAGCGGTCTACAAAGCCGAGCTGTGCGCCGGAGGATTTGATGGCGATATCTCCCGCGATGATCGCCGTCTCAGCGGGACTCACAGTGAGAATTCCGATGGCGGACTTGCTGTATTCCACCGCAGGATCCAAGCCCAGCTTCTGATATAGGATCTCGTCGGGGTTTGCGATGATGTGCGCAAGTGTGATCTGCTTACCCGGCACAAGCTCCTGTATGATCCGTTGCTTTTCCGTATGCTCCATGCTCTCCTCCTTATCCGCCGATCTGACCTGCAAGACCCGTCTCATTCACCACCGCCAGAAGCTTTTGCATATGCTCCTTGGAGGGTACCTGAATGTGAGACATGCCGTAGGTTCGTCCCAGACCCGCGTATTTATCCGACCCGATCCGATGATACGGAAGCAGGTGCATCTCCTTCACAGTGCCGAGGGATCTCGCAAATTCCGCGATGGCGCGGATCTCCTCCTCGGTGTCATTGAAGGTTGGGATCACGGGGGTTCGAATGATCAGCCGCTTCGCCTCGCGGGCGATCAGCTTCGCATTCTCCAGAATCCTTCCGTTTTCCCTGGTAGTAAATTCCTTGTGTTTTTCGCTGTTCATGTGCTTGATGTCCATCAGCACGGTATCCACGTAAGGTAGGATCCGTCGGATCGCCTCAGAGTCGGCATAGCCCGCCGTCTCAATGGCGGTGGAAATTCCGACCTCCTTGGTCGCCCGAAGAAGCGCCTCCGAAAATTCGGGCTGGGCGAGACACTCGCCGCCCGACAGAGTCACTCCCCCGCCGCCCGATCGGTTGTAGTAGACCCGATCGCGGGTGATCTCCTCCAGGATCTCGCCCACGGTCACGTCCCGTCCCACGGGCTTCTCCACGCCACCCTGCGTCATGGTCTGGAAGTGCCACTCCTGAGATTCGGGATTGCAGCACCAGCGGCACCGAAGGGGACAGCCCTTCAAAAAGACGATGGTGCGGACCCCCGGTCCGTCGTGAATAGAAAAGCGTTGTATGTTGAATATCCTGCCCTTTGTTTCCAAAATGGCTTGTTCCATGCTCTGTCTCCGTCCTCAACCGTCAGAAGCCTTGCTGCTCGGTTCGGTTGATGATGTCCTCCTGCAAGCCGCGGGACAGCGTGGTAAAGAGAGCGGAATATCCCGCGACTCTCACCACCAGCGACTTGTACTTTTCGGGATGCTTCTGCGCATCGCGGAGCGTCTCTCGACTCACCACGTTGAACTGCATGTGGCTTCCCTTCTGGTCGAAGTATCCGCGAACCAGAGCCGCAAAGCTCTCAAGGCCGCTTCTTCCTTCCAGCGCGGAGGGATGGAATTTCATATTAAAGAGCGTTCCGTTGGAGGCTATGTAGTGATCCAGCCGTGATACCGAGTTGGCAGCAGCCGTGGGCCCCTTTACATCCCGTCCCGCCGCGGGAGATACGCCGTCCGCGATGGGGGTATACGCCAAACGTCCGTCGGGAGTGGCTCCCGTCTGAGCGCCCAGCGGCACGTTCGCCGATACGGGATAAAGTCCCGCCTGATAAATGCCTCCTCTGGGATTGCGATAATCCTCCAAGGGCTTCGTATACGTGTACGCCATCTCTCTCGCGAAGGCGTCCACCTCATCGTCGTCGTTTCCGAACTTGGTCAGCGCGGCAATGTCAGCAAGAAGAGCTGCATACTTCTTTTTGTTCTCCTCGGATGCCGCGTTGGTCCGTACCGTCCGATATACTGCCTTGATGTCCTCCTCGGTCACCTCTCTGCCCGATTCCGCGATCGAACGGACCACGTTCTCGGTCAGCTTTGCCGCCATATGGGAATCCATCTCGGCGCCGAAGTTATTGTCCAGCGCTTCCTTGATGAAGGGGAGCGTGTATTTCTTGTCCTCAAAGACCAGCTTCTTGACCGCGTACATACCGTCGGTAATGTTGGCGATGCCAAAGCCCTGCGGGCCTGTGAAGTTGTAGATCGCTCCGCCCTCCTGCAGGCTCTTGCCCCGTCCGATACAATCCTCGACCATGGAGGACTGGAAGG
>JAZNVA010000161.1:0-4560 GCA_045592565.1 Eubacteriales bacterium
ATAACTATGACGGTACGCTAAAGGAGCCTGCACTGCTCCCCACCACCTTCCCCAATGTGCTGGTCACACCCAACACCGGTATCGCGGTGGGCATGGCGTCCTCCATCTGCTCCTTCAATCTCTCCGAGGTCTGTGATGCCACCGTGGCTCTGCTGAAAAATCCTCGCTTAAACGTAGAAAAGCTATTGGATATTCTCAAGGCTCCCGATTTTTCGGGTGGCGGCGCCATCATCTACAACCGAGAGGAAATGAAGGCGATCTATGAGACCGGCTCCGGCTCGGTTCCGATTCGCTCTCGCTATAACTACGACAAAAACGAAAACTGCATTGAGATCACGCAGATCCCCTACTCCACCACCATTGAGGTCATTCTCAAAAAGATCGCCGACCTGATCAAGGAGGGCAAGCTCAAGGAGGTCACCGATTTCCGCGACGAAAGCGATCTGAGCGGCTTGAAGCTCACCTTGGATCTCAGACGCGGAACCGATCCCGACAAGCTGATGACCAAGCTTTTCAAGGTCACAGCACTGGAAGACAGCTTTAAGTGTAACTTCAATATTCTGGTTGACTCCTCCCCCCGTCAGATGGGTGTTTTGGAGATCCTCACCGAGTGGATCCGTTTCCGCATGGGCTGCTTGCGCCGTGAGCTAACCTTTGATCTGAACAAGAAGAAGGACAAGCTCCACCTGCTGCTGGGATTGGGAAAGATCCTTCTGGATATTGACAAAGCCATCAAGATCATTCGTCATACCGAGAAGGAGGAAGACGTGATCCCCAACCTGATGGACGGCTTTGGCATTGACCAGCTTCAGGCGGAGTACATCGCCGAGATCAAGCTGCGCAATCTGAATAAGCAATATATCATCAATCGGATCAACGAGATCGAAGGCTTGCAGGCGGAAATTGCCCGAATCGAGGATATTCTGGGCGACGAGCTGAAGCTCAAGGCGCTGATCGCCTCTCAGCTCAATGAGATCAAGAAAAAATACGGTCAGCCCAGAAAAACTCAGCTCATTCACGCCGATGACGTTGTGGCATACGTGGAGGACAAGACACCCGAGAACTACAATGCTCGTATCTACATGACACGGGAAGGATACTTCAAGAAGATCACTCTTCAATCCCTTCGCGGAAACGACGAGCAGAAGCTGAAGGAAAACGACGAGGTGGTCTTTGAGGCAGATACCGACAATCTATCCGATCTGATCTTCATCACCGACCGCTGTCAGCTCTACCGCGCGAAGACCGCCGATTTCGAATGTGTCAAGGCATCCGCCATGGGCGAATACCTCCCTGCCAAGCTGAATATGGACGACGGAGAAAAGCCCATCTTTGTCCGCGTTCAAACGGGCTATCCCGCCGGAGAGAATTTCGTCTTTATCTTTAAAAACGGAAAAGGCGTCCGCGTTCCCGTCTCCAACTATGAGACCAAGGGCAACCGACGGAAGCTGGTGGGCGCGTATTCCTCCGCTTCCCCCATTTGCGGCGTATTCTACGAGCAGGAAAAGCATCCCTTTGAAATTATGCTCATCAGTGAGGCGGATCGTGCCATCATTCTCAAGACCTCGCTCATTCCCATCAAGTCTACAAGGACCTCGGGCGGTGTCACTTTGATGACCATGAAGAAGGGGCAGGAGCTGCGAAGCGCCGTACAAAACATCGATGAAAAATACGATTCTCTGAAGGGATATCGCAAGTTGAAGATCCCTGCATCGGGACAGCTTTTGGCAGATGATGATCTGAAGGTCCTGCAGTTGTCCATAGAATCTTAAAACAGGAGCATCTTATGAAAGATAAAACGCAAAGAACCCTTTTGGTTCGTATCCTTTGTTGGTTTTTGGCACTCCTTATGGTTGGCGGTGTCGCAACGACTCTGATCTACGCCCTGTCAGGTCTGTTCTAAGAAAAATGCCATTGAGAGAGCTCACTGCTCTCTCAATGGTGTTCCTGTCTGTGGAGGAATAACAATGAATTTAAACACCCTTGCCAAGCTGGCAGGCGTTTCGGTGGCAACGGTATCCAAAGCCTTTTCGGGCAGAGAGGAAATCAGCGCGGAAACCAGAGCTCGGATTTTTGCCATTGCGCGTGAGCACGGCTGCTTTGACAAATATAACAAAAACAAATTTGATAAAAAGATCATCGCCGTCATCTGTCCTGAGTTAAACAGCGACTATTATAACGCCTTTATCACCATTCTGAATCGGGAAATCGAGATGCAGGGTGCCCTAATGACTGTTTCAGTGCATAGCTTTTCCCATGAAAAAACAGAGGAGCTGTTTGCCTACTATTCATCGTATTGTAAAGCCGACGGCATTATTGTCGTGAATCCCAACGGGAAGCTGGAAAATCCTCTGATGACGCCCGCCGTATCCATTGGCGCCTCTCGACGTCATGAAAACGTGGATTCCATCCAAACAGACCTTCGAGAAGCAATCTTTGACGCGGTTTCCTTCTTGAAAACAAAGGGACATACCAAAATCGGCTTTGCGGGTGAAATCCTGACAAAAGGAAAAGAAAATTATTTTCGTGAAGCGCTTCAACAAGCGGGGATCCCCGTAAGAGAGCAATGGATCAAGATCAGCTCCGACCGATTTGAAAAAGCGGGCGTTGCTGCTGTGGAAGCACTTTTGCAAGAGCCGGAACTGCCGACGGCAATTTTTGCTTCTTATGACAACATTGCCATTGGTATCATCAAAGCATTGAGAGAAAAAGGACTTCGCGTGCCTGAGGATATTTCGGTCATCGGCATGGACGATATTGCCATCGCGCCGTTTTTGGAAACCTCCCTTTCCTCCATTCGAACCCGCACAGACGAAGCTTGTCGCATCGCTGTGGAGTTGATCATGAAAAAACTGGAAAACCAATATTACAGCATCCGTCAGGAGGTTACCATCTCCTCGGAGTTTGTTCCGCGAGCTTCCTCCGCAGAGGCTCCAAAGCAATAAGTCAAGAAAAGAGCGATTGCCGATGGCAATCGCTCTTTTCTTAATTCTTTTTGTATAGCGCTCCGAAGGTTTGGCAAGCGCGGTAGTCCTGCCCTTCCTTATCCATTCCAAACGCGTTCCATACCGCAGGACGGAAAATATCCTCTGTCGCTACGTTGTGCAGGCTCACAGGAATACGAAGCATAGAGCAAAGCGTAATAAGATCAGCACCGATATGTCCGTAGCTGATCGCACCGTGATTGGCGCCCCAATTGTTCATCACGTCATATGCGGTCTTGAAGGGGCTTCCCTCCTTGCCATCACAGCGAGGTACAAACCATGTACAGGGCCAAGTGTAATCGGTACGCTTCCAGAGTGTGTCCGTTACGGCTTCGGGCAAATTCACGGTCCATCCCTCTGCGATCTGCATGGTGGGGCCTACTCCCTTAACCAGATTCAAACGGATCATTGTGACAGGCATTTGCGCGCGAGTCACGAAACGAGAGGAATATCCGCCGCCACGGAAGTATCCAAGATCAGCATAATTCCACGTGGTGTTTTCCATAATCGCCGATCGATCCGCCTCGGTCACATCCCACCACTGCTTCATCACAGGTGCTCCGTTCCCATCCTTGGCTTCTCCGTTGGCATCCAGACAGCAAGCACCGGAATTGATCAGATGGATCATACCGTTGGACTCCTTTACCACTCCCTCTGGCTCATAGCCGGTGCAACGGCGAATGGCATCACAGCTCCAATAGGTACGAACGTCGGCAAACATCTGCGCCCGTCCCGTCAATAGCTTCATAAACAGCATGGAAATTCCGTTCAGAACGTCATTTTCCGTCGCAAGAATATAGGGCTCACGGTTTCCGTTCCAGTCAAAGGACGTATTCAAAACTGCCTCGGCAAAATCTCCGTTAGGGTAAAAATCCGTCCACTGACGCTGTCCCTGAAAACCTGCCGCAATGGCGTTATGTCCGCCCCGCTCTTCCTCGCAGCCTGCGGGAAGATTGTCATTTCCGCTCATGAGATCCTTGATAATGACCGCCATTTTAATGACGAATTCCCAATCCGCGTCCTTTTGCTCACGGCTCTTTTGCAGTTCTGCCGCGTTCTTATCAAAGCCCTCTATACAGGTCTTCTTTGCCCACGCCAACGCTTTTTCATATTCATCTTTATCATAGATCTCCTCGGTCATGCGACGAATGATCTCCACCTCATCCACCGATTCCACACGCATGCCCAGATAGTCCTCTAAAAAGTCGTTGCTGATCATCGAGCCGCCGATTCCCATACAAGCAGAACCAATCTGCAGGTAGGACTTCCCGCGCATGGTCGCTACGGCAATTGCCGCACGTCCGAAACGCAACAGCTTCTCCTGAACGTCCTCGGGGATCTCCGTATCGTCGCAATCCTGCACCTCATGTCCATAAATACCGAATGCGGGCAACCCCTTTTGCGCGTGTGTCGCGAGAACCGATGCAAGATACACAGCACCGGGACGCTCGGTTCCGTTAAAGCCCCATACAGCCTTAATGGTATTTTTATTCATATCCATAGTTTCGGAGCCGTAGCACCAGCAGGGTGTAACGGTCAATGTTATATCAACGCCCGCTTTTTTGAATTTTTCCTC